>DCPV01000174.1:0-11945 GCA_002323775.1 Firmicutes bacterium UBA1535
AAGTAAGACATCGCCAGATATGTTGTTCCGAGGTAGCTCAATGGTGGAGCAACCGGCTGTTAACCGGTAGGTCGTGGGTTCGAGCCCCACCCTCGGAGCCATGAAAAAATTTATTAGTGCCGGAGTGGCGGAATCGGCAGACGCACAGGACTTAAAATCCTGCGTTCCCTAAAGAACGTACCAGTTCGACCCTGGTCTTCGGCACCAAAAAAATTTAATAAGGCCCTATGGTCAAGCGGTTAAGACACCTCCCTTTCACGGAGGTAACCCGGGTTCGAGTCCCGGTAGGGTCACCATAAATGGGAGCATAGCTCAGTTGGGAGAGCATCTGCCTTACAAGCAGGGGGTCATAGGTTCGAGCCCTATTGTTCCCACCATTTTAGAAATATTCATAAAGAGTTTTTATGAATATATTATTAATAAAACAAGTAAGAAATTACATTTTGGCCTGGTAGTTCAGTTGGTTAGAATGCCAGCCTGTCACGCTGGAGGTCGTGGGTTCGAGCCCCATCCAGGTCGCCAATTAAATAAAAAATATATTTATTATGCTGGTGTAGCTCAATCGGTAGAGCAACTGACTTGTAATCAGTAGGTTGAGGGTTCAATTCCTTTCACCAGCTCCAAAAGTTTATTATAAAACTTGGGAGGGTTCCCGAGTGGCTAAAGGGGACGGACTGTAAATCCGTTGGCAACGCCTTCACTGGTTCGAATCCAGTCCCTCCCACCAATGAAAAATTTGAAGAATTCTTCAAATAAAGAGCAGAGTCATTATATGCGGAAGTGGCTCAGTGGTAGAGCATCGCCTTGCCAAGGCGAGGGTCGCGAGTTCGAATCTCGTCTTCCGCTCCAAATTTTAATAATAGTACTTGGTGTAGTGTGCATGTTGTGCGGGTGTAGCTCAGTGGTAGAGCCCCAGCCTTCCAAGCTGGTTGCGAGGGTCCGATTCCCTTCACCCGCTCCAAGATTATGCGCCTGTAGCTCAGTAGGATAGAGCAACGGCCTTCTAAGCCGTGTGCCAGGGGTTCGACTCCCTTCAGGCGCACCATTAAATTAAATATTGGGGTATCGCCAAGCGGTAAGGCACTAGACTTTGACTCTAGCATTCGTAGGTTCAAATCCTGCTACCCCAACCATTTTCATAAAATTATGTTTTGATCCATTAGCTCAGCCGGCAGAGCACTTGACTTTTAATCAAGGTGTCCCGCGTTCGAATCGCGGATGGATCACCAATTTTTGGAGGGGTACCGAAGCGGTCATAACGGGGCGGTCTTGAAAACCGTTAGGGTGAAAGCCCACGTGGGTTCGAATCCCACCCCCTCCGCCAATGTATCCAAGTCTTTTGAAAAAAGATCTCATGGAGAAGTACTCAAGCGGCTCAAGAGGCTCCCCTGCTAAGGGAGTAGATCTGATAAGGATGCGAGGGTTCAAATCCCTCCTTCTCCGCCATATGAGGGCCTTTAGCTCAGTTGGTTAGAGCGTCCGGCTCATAACCGGCAGGTCCGGGGTTCGAGTCCCTGAAGGCCCACCATTATATTTAACTAATATATAAAATTATACACCATAGGGGTGTAGTTCAGTTGGTAGAACAATGGTCTCCAAAACCATGTGTCGTGGGTTCGAGTCCTGCCACCCCTGCCAACATGATATGCCTATCGGGGCGTAGCGCAGTTTGGTAGCGCATCTGGTTTGGGACCAGAGGGCCGCGGGTTCAAATCCTGCCGCCCCGACCATGAAGAATTGATTGGTAATTCTTTAGAATGATAATTCATTCAATAAATAATTTGTATGGGCTTGTAGCTCAGGCGGTTAGAGCGCACGCCTGATAAGCGTGAGGTCGATGGTTCGAGTCCATCCAGGCCCACCATCACATTGACATAGTTCTAATTTTAGAGCTATGTCAAAAATTTAGTTTATTTATAGAATTAAAATTTTATAAGTGCTGTTGATTAAATTTATAAGTAATTTAATATTTTTACAACCGAAATTTTAAATTTCGGGCCTTTAGCTCAGTTGGTTAGAGCGTCCGGCTCATAACCGGCAGGTCCGGGGTTCGAGTCCCTGAAGGCCCACCATGTACGCCCAGATAGCTCAGTAGGTAGAGCAGGAGACTGAAAATCTCCGTGTCGGTGGTTCGATTCCGCCTTTGGGCACCATAATAAATCGTCTAATGCTGAATGAAAATTCAATGTTAGACGATTTTATTTTATGTTAAATTATGGTGAAATATGACGTTTTTACTTGATTTATGCAAAATAATTTGTTATTATTTACTTAACTAGAATACGCTAATTACTTAATACGAGAGGAAACTACAAATTATGAAAAAAATTTTATTAGTATTATTTTTTGTATTTATATGTTTGCAGACTATCAATACTAATGTATTTGCAGATAGCAATTTTAGTATTAATGTTAAAGTAGAAGGAAACTATATCTGGTTTGATGAACAATCGCCTATTATTGTCGATGGACGTACACTTATTCCTATCCGCAGTGTAGCGGAGAAAATAGGTGCTAAAGTTGAATGGGAAGCTAGTACAGAAACAATAACTATAATCAAGGGTGGTATTACCTTGAGCTTAAAAATAGGCGATAAAACAATGAAAGTAAATGACAAAACGTTTAATAGTCTTGATGTTGCTCCAAAGGTTTATAATGGCAAAACATTGCTTCCTATACGTGCTGTTTTAGAAAAATTGGGATATGATGTGCAATGGAATGAACAAACAAGAACTATTAATATTGAGGAAATTGATAGCGTTATTATCTCTAATTTAAAAGGAACTCATGCAAATTATGATAGCAATTGGGCTAACATATCTTCTGTTCATCAATTTAATTATAAAGATGAAGGCTTGGCATACGCTTATGTTAAAGATGGAAATCTTCAGATTGTAGCACCAAGCAAAGTACTTAGTATAGAAATCAAATATCCTATACTTGGAGATGTTATCTCTGATGATAACGGCAATTTTTATGTAGTTTGGGGACGAGATAATGATACAGATGATGCAAGTATTGAAACTGTGTATATTTCAAAATATTTATCAGATGGAACACATGTTAAAACGACTGGATTTGTTGGTAAATCATCACCGTGGGGAAATGATAATTCTGCAAAAACAAAAAGACCATTTAGACATGGCAATAGTGTTTCTGTTATAGCTAATGGTATTTTGGTAAATTATCATTCTAAACAAAGATATGATGGACACCAAAGCGATAACGTTGTTGCAGTAAAAATTTCTGATATGTCACCTTATAAGCTGCCAAATGATACTTTTTCCGGACATTCTTTTAATCAGAGCTTAATTTTTAGTAAAATGACTTCAGATTTTTTCTTTGCAAGTCATGGTGATGCTTATATTCGTGGTTTTAGAATTAACAATAGCAGTGGGAAGTACGGTGATGATAAACAAAATATATTTCATTTTTATCTTGAGGCAAATGCAAATTATGATATGTTTATAGTAAATAGGACATTTGCACAATTGGGAAATATTGCCGAAACTAGTAAGGGTATAGCTCTTGTCGGAGCATCTGCTAAATCAATTAGTGAAGCTGCAAAGGAAGAAAAGCAAAATTTGTTTGTACAAATATTTAATCCTAATTTTGGAAGCATTTCATCTAAAATGTTTATAGGCGGAGAAGAAAGAAGCGGAGCAACTTCAACAAATATTAATGATAATAACAATTCTCCACTAAAAAAAGTCACAGATTATGGAGTAATTTGGCTTACGGATTATACTGAAGAAAATGCAATTGCTCCACAGCTTGTCAAAGCAGACGATAAGCTTGTAATATTATGGTCTACAGAGAATGATTCATTTTATATGATTTTATCTTCAGAAGGTAAAATTCTCACACCTGCTACTTCACTTGGAGGCTCGCCATTAAATTCGTATGAGCGTCCAATTTATCATAATGGAAGTATATATTGGGTTTCTGTGTATAACGAAAGATTAAAAGTCAGGAAATTAGATTTAGAGAAATAAAGTTTATTGTGTAAAAGGGGATTTGGGGGATATAATGTATTATTTTTTGATGTTTTTCATCGCATATGCGTTGGGGATTGTTTTTTGCGTTTATTTTAATTTTCTACATATATTAATAGCAGCTATTGTGTTTGCTATTGTAAATTCAATCATAAGTAAAAAGCTCATACCAAATGTATTGATAGTTCTTTTCGTAGTATTGTCTTTTATTACAGTTAGTTATAATTCAAAGTCAAATTTGACACAGTATATTGATAGAAATGTTGAAGTTATTGCTAAAATTATTAAGGTGCAAAGTAATAATGAGGAATCTAAATATATTGGCTATAATGCACAAATAATTAATGTTAATGGCAAAGATTTAGAAGAAAAAACTATAATTTACATACCAAGAGGAACAGAGGTAGAAACAAATTCAATTGTCAGGCTTGATGTAAGTATTTCGGAAATAAGCAGCAATAAAAATAGAATGTTATTTAATTATAAAGATTCACTAAGAGCTAAGGGAATTTTTGTTACTGCATTTTGTAAAGGTGAGATAGAGCTAGTAAAACGAAATTATTCTGTGTTTAATAGCTTTTCTAATTTTTGCATAGAAAAGACAGAAAAATTATTTAGAAAATACATGAGTGAAGGAAATTCAAACACTGTTTTATCAGTAATTCTTGGTGATGTTAAATACTTGGACAAGGATTACTATAAGAACATCCAAAAAACAGGATTGGCACATATTTTTGCAGTTTCCGGAACTCATATAGTTATAATATATGCAGCTTTTTTTAAGTTTTTTAATTTTTTAGGTATGCAAAGAAAAATTTCTTGGCTTTTGTCTTGGACTCTGCTTTGGATATATGGATTTATAATAGGTTTTCCAATTACTGTTTTAAGAAGTTTGTTAACGTTTAATTTTTTATTTGGCTCTGAAATTCTATACAGGAAGTACAATTCAATAAATTCATTGATTATATCAGCTTTTATATTGCTTATAATAAATCCATATTATTTGTTTGATGTAGGGTTTCAGCTATCGTACATGGCGGCTATGTGTTTGTTAGTAAATAATAGAATAATTAAAAAGAAAAACGATAATAAAGCAAATGAAAATAACAGTAATGTTAACTCTGCATGGAGCATCTTTGCTTATATGAAAAATATGATATCTAAAAATTTATGGCTTTATGTCTTTGTTCAAGCCTTTACCTTGCCTATTATGTCATATTATTTTAATTATGTTTCTATTATAGGGATAATTTTTAATCTTTTGATTGTTCCACTATTCGATAAAATAATAATCTTAGTATTTATAATTATTCCTATTAGTCTTATAAGTCCAAACACAATCGTTTTACCATTAAAATTTCTTGATTTTATTTTAAATGCAGTTAATTATACGATAAATATAGGCTCAAAGCTTGATATAACAGGTCTTGAGATTAGTTCAATGACTGTTGTTAGTGGGATATATTATTATGTATTATTAGCTGTAATTCTCTATTTTGTGAGTTTTGATAGATTGCAGTACAAGAAATTTATTTTCTCAGCTCTCAGTGTATTTTATATTATTGACTTGATTGTCGTTCCTATGAAATTTGGCGGCGTCAGTCTTGATGTAATTGATGTCGGGCAGGGACTTTTTCTGAATATAAATTACAAAGGGTATAATCTTATATTTGATGTAGGGAGCAACAGTCAAAATATTGGTAAATATGTTGCAGTTCCTTATTTAACGAAGCACGGAAGAAAAAATATTGATGGTGTTTTTATAAGTCATTTTCATGAGGATCATTATAGTGGGCTTAATGATTTATTAGAAAATTGCAAAGTGAAAAGCATATATTCAAGCTGTATAAGTAACGATAATTTAATAGATGAGGATTATTCAATATTAAATACTAATCAGGCATTTATTTTAGAGGATAAGTTTAGGAGTATTTACAAATTATTTGAAATGTCAAAAACAGTAGAAAAAGCAGCTTATAATTTTAAAAATGGCTTGAAAATCAAGATACTATGGCCAGATAAAGAATATTCATCTGCAAATGAAAATAATATGTCAAATGTATATTTAATTGAATACGGTAAGGTCAAAATACTCATAACAGGTGATATAGAAAAGGAAGTAGAGGAAATTATTTTAGATAGATTAGTAGATGTTGATATTGTAATTGTTCCACACCACGGAAGCAAAACATCTTCGAGTGAGGACTTCGTTAATAAAATAAAGCCAGAGATAGCAGTTTTTAGTTATGGAAAAAATACTTATGGCATACCTTCAAATACTGTTATAAACAGATATAAAGATGCTGGTACAAAAATTTTATCAACTTTTATTGACGGGGAAATAAATATTATGGTAAATAAAGATAAAATATATTATAATACTTATACAGATAATTGTTCAGCAAGTATGAATGATATATATAACTATAATACAATGCTTAATTTACAAGCATTTGTTGTGATAATGTCACTTTCTTTATTTGGTAGAAAATATATTAAAGATAAAGATATATGGTGGAGGACTTATGTATAAGGACTATAAAGATTTTAATTATATGTTAAATAAGCTCCAATGGGAAAATTATATTGAAAATCAAAATCATGACTTAAATATGTTGTGCAATAAAATCCTTGATTGTTTAGATGATATGAGGAAAAATAAAGAGATAATTTTTTCAAGAAGATATATCAGAGAATTGATAGAAAAAAGCAGGGAAGTATCTGTATTACGAAACAAGCTTGATGATTTTGATAATTATATAGATAAAGGGAAAATCACTAAGGAAGAATTATCTGAAAAAATATGTCTGGATGTGATTGAATTAATGAAGCTTAGAGATGATAAATCAATTGAAATGGGTTTTTCTAGCTATATGGATGCTATATTAAAATCTGATAATATGACATATCAAATGCTTACAGTCTTACTCAATGACTATTTAGATAGAAATTTAGAAAGAGCTAATCAAATTATTGAAAAATACAATATTAAATGGAAAACATGGTTTAAGGATATAGAAAATATTGGTAATCAATTAAATAAAACAGATAATAATTCAGTAGCTATAGATGCTTATAAAATTCTTTGCAAATTTGCAGAAAAAATGGATATGCTTGAGGTTTTAGAAAAAGTAAAAATATATTATGAAAATAATGTTTGCTTTGCAACAAAGGTAGCTCCTGATGATATACGAATAAATGTAAGTGAGATTAAATCTATAGATGATGTAAGAACTTTATTTCATGAGTTTGGTCATGCGATACTATATTATTATTCAAGCAAGAATTCAGATGATTTATATTTTCAGATTACACCATGCTTAGATGAAGTGTTTGCAGTTATTATAGAAAACATTGCTCCTATTATAACCCTATCTGAAAATGAAATAGAAAAAATTAATGAAATTAATTGCTTAGAATATACCAGAACAGCAATAAGTGGACTATTTGAGTTAGAGCTTTGGAATGATAGCAGTTTGGCTGAAAAGTTATATACAAAATATTATTCTAAACTTGATATAGAAATTGAAAACTCGAAGTTTTGGTGTTTAGATAGCTTTAGAAGCATAGATTGTATGTACATATATAATTATACCTTAGGGCAAATTGCTTCGGAGCATTTTAAGGATTTGTTTTATAAAAAGTCTTTTGAAGAAGGATATCTGTATAGTGAAAAATATAAGGATTTTAGCGATTCTATAAAGAAAATTTGTAATAATATTAATGAAATAGATTATATTGACTTACTTAATTTTGAAAAATAAGAATTAGGGGAATTAAAATTATGAATTATAAAGAACTAAGAAACAATATTAAAAAGGATAGCTTGTTTAATTTTATAGTATTATATGGTGATGAGGTGTTTTTAATTGATGAGGCTGTTAAGTCTATCATTGATAGGTATTTGTCGCCAGATTTTAAGGAAATGAATTATAATAAATTTGAGAAGATAGAGGATAAATTTAGTGAGTTTTACGAGACTGTTATTACTTTTCCTTTTATGTCTGATAAAAAAATTATAATTATTAATGAATGTGATTTTATGACTTCTACTGGCAGTTTTGATAAAAGCTATGAAGAAAAACTAATAGAACTGATAAACAGTGAAAACGCAACATCTATAGTTGTATTTGTATTGAAAAATAAAAAGCCAGATACTCGTAAAAAGCTTTTAAAGCTTTTAAAGGATAATAATGCTATATATGAAATTAAAAAGCTTGAAGAAGGAGAGCTTGCAGCTTGGATAACTGAAAGCTTTAAGAATAAAGGCTGTAAGATTAACGCTTCAAATTCGAATTATATAGCATTAAACTGTGGCTATTTAGATTATGAGAGTGTAATTAGCTTGTATGATGTAAACAATGAAATCAGCAAGATTTATTCCTATAGCATGAGTAAAAAAATCTCTGAGAATGACTTGGAGGTTTCAAGAGAAGATATTGATTTATTGCTTACAAAATCTCTTGATAGCAATATTTTTAAGCTTGTTGACTATATCTGTGAGGGAAAAAAGGATAAGGCTAATGCAATGCTTGAAGATATGCTTCAAAACGGAGTTGCTGAGCAATTTATAATTCACATGATAGCAAGACAATATAGAATGATTTATGAGTATCAGATTTTATCACAAAAGGGGTATTCTATGAATCAAATAATGGATACAATGAAAATAAAGAAGTTTATAGCTAGTAAGCTAGCCGGAATTGCACGTAATATAAGTTTAGAAAAAACAGAATATATAATTGCTAAGCTTTTGGAGATAGATAGAAAGATAAAAACAGGTTTAATTGATAAAAATATAGGGCTTGACATAATTTGCAATTTGTTTTAGAATGTTGTTATATTTACACTTGGAGGTTGGATATGGATAAGATATTGCGAAGAAGTTCAACAAATAAAAAATTAGCTGGTGTATGCGGAGGATTAGGAGAATATTTTGGAGTTGATCCAACATTAGTAAGGCTTATATGGGTATTTTTAGTATTTTGTTATGGCACTGGAGTATTAGCATATATAGTTGCATTATTTATAATACCAGAATAATAAAAATTAAAAAATATATAATAAAAACTAGGGACAGAATAATTCTGTCCCAATTCATTTTAATAAGTCTTAATATAGTTAAAGCTTATTAAGCTATTTTGTTTAATCTTGCTTGTAATCTGCTGATTTTTCTTGCAGCTGCATTTTTGTGAATAGTGTTTTTTGCAGCAGCTCTGTCAAGTCTTGATTCTATATCCTTTAAGTAAGCTTTTGCTTTTTCTATTTCACCACTGTTTAAAGCAGTCTCAAACTTTTTAATGTAAGTTTTTATTTCAGACTTTCTACTTTTATTTATAGCAGTTTTTCTAGCAGTAACTAATATTCTCTTTTTTGCTGATTTAATATTTGCCAATTATTTCACCTCCCATGTCTTAATTATAAAAGAACTCGAAGAATTCTTCTAATGAATTTGAGTAGCAAATTCTATAATATCAATTAGTGCGACTGAGACACGGAACATAAAGTCGCAACTGATAAATATCTAAACATAACGTATCTATTATACAAGCTTCTTTAACAAAAATCAATAGAAAAGAATAAAAAAATAAAAAAAAACAATAATATTTTTATATTGTAAAAAAATTATTGTTTTTTTATTAGAAAATCATAATTTTTTGTAATTATATCAAAAAATAACTTTTTAGGAGGAATTATTATGACACGTACAGACCTTGCTTATGAAGCTCATGAGGGCTTGGCACAGAAATGTGAGGGGGTAATATTAGAGAAACAGGATTTATCGCATGGTGATCTTATTAAGATTGAAATAACTGATAAAGAAGCAGAAAAAATCGTAGGTAAAAAGATTGGTAAATACATTAGCTATGAAACACCGAGCTTTAAGCATTTGCAGGACGAAGCAAGAAAAGAAGTAATAGAAATTTTATCTAATAATTTAAAAAGTATAGTTGATATAAATAGGGAAAGAGTGTTAGTTGTAGGGTTAGGAAATAGACGGGTCACAGCTGATTCGCTAGGTCCTAGAACGATAGATAAAATTAAGGTTACAAGACAGTTTTTTAAAGCCTATAAAAAGGAATACGATGAGGATTATAATGAGCTGGCTGTTTTAGTTCCAGGGGTTATGGGAGTCACGGGCATAGAAACTCAGGATACTATTAGAGGACTTATTGATAGAATAAAGCCAACTATGCTTATAGCTGTAGATGCTTTGGCATCAAGGAATATGAATAGACTTTGCTCTGTCATACAGATAACAAATGCAGGTATTGAGCCGGGCTCTGGCATTGGAAATATGCAGGGTTCATTAAATAAGGAAAGTATGGGAGTAAAGATAGCTGCAATTGGAGTGCCTACTGTTGTTGATACTGCTACTATTGTTAGTGATTCAATAGATTTGATGAAAAAGAAGTTAAGTCACAGAATGTCTGTTGTTGATGAAGCGCTAGGCTTATTAGGACAGCTAGATGATAATGAGAAAATGGGATTTATTAAAGAAGTTTTAAATCCTAGATTTAATGACACCTATGTGACGCCAAATGAAATTGATGAGTTGATTGAAATATTATCAGATATTTTAGCTGAGGTTATAAATAGAGCGGTGCATCCTGGGTATTAAATAAAAATAACTATCATTAATAGGCAATAACCCTCATATATATAGTTAGGATAGTTTTACATTATTTTTACAAAGTATGAGGTGTTATATGAAAAGAAGAAGGTCGTCTGTAGCCACTTATTATTTAATAGCTATTGTGTGCTTAATGATTTTATTTACAGGCTATAAATATGTGCATAAATTGGCACAGGTAAGGAAAGAAAATCAGCAAACACAAACTATATTTTTATTAGACAAAAATGAAGAAGTTAAACAAAGATATAATGAAATATTTAAAAAAATTATATCTTATTTTAATGTATTTTTTAAAGAGACTTTTGAAGAAAATAAAGATGATGAAGATAACGATAGTTTTAATTATGACGAAAGTATTTTTACAGCTAGTACAAAAAGCTTAGAGGATAAGGCTTATGTAGATTTTGATAAAATTGAGTTATATAAATCATCTGGTAATGGAGACCAAGAAAAGGCAGTTAATACAGTTTTGACAGACGAGATGAAAAATAGCTTTTTTAAAGCGTATGACACGACTACTGTTGCTTCAAGATTAAGCAATACTATAAGGGATTTTAAAAAGTATAGCAATGAAATCAATGAAAAAATGAAGATAACAATACTTCATACACACGCAACAGAAGCATTTAAGGAAAATTCAGGGAGCAATTATCGTTCTGAGGACGAAAATCTTAATATAGTTGGAATAGGAGATATAATCGCTAAAAATTTGGAGAATTGCGGTTTAAATATTAATCACTCAAAGGCTTACAATGATTTACCTTCATATAATTTAGCATATGTTAATTCGAAAAAATTAATAAAGGAAAGCATAGACAAGAACAAAAAAAATTTAGTAATAGATTTGCATAGAGATGGAGCAGATACAAATTCAAGCTATGAGAAAATTTTAGAGTCGATTACGAGGGTTAAAATAAATGACGAGTATATTGCAACATTTTCTCTGGTGATAGGTAATAGAAATCAAAATATTGAAGAATTAAAAAAGATAGCAAACATAGTAAAATCTATATCTGATAGCTTATATCCAGGTCTGTGCAGAGGAATAAGCTTTAGAGACGGTGCTTATTTTAATCAAAATATTAGTGATTATTCTCTTTTGATAGAAATGGGAAGTCATCTAAATGCTTATGATGAGGTGAAAGCCACAGCAGATTTTGTATCGGAAATTTTGTATAATGCAGTTTTAGAAATAAATAAATAGTAAATTATATTAATATGGTTTTAAATATAACAAGTTAAAAAATATGAATTAAATCGTAAATTCCCGAAGTAAATTCCACTTATCTGTATATTGTTGAATTTGCCTCGGG
>DCPV01000174.1:12093-12910 GCA_002323775.1 Firmicutes bacterium UBA1535
AAATTTGCCTCGGGAATTTACTCGAATTAAAATTTTCATTTAAAAAAAATTAATGCTTTAAAATTATGCTAATTTTTGTTATAATATTAATCGAAGATTTTTTATGGTAATCTCAACTTAATAAGTGATTAGCGTTGTACTTAGGAATATACAGGAGGAACACTTTGGATAGAAAAAAATATATTAGGAACTTTTCGATAATTGCTCATATAGATCACGGTAAATCTACTTTAGCGGATAGATTAATTCAAAACACAGGGCTTTTGACAGCTCGTGAGATGCAGGAGCAGGTTTTGGATAACATGGATTTAGAGAGGGAAAGAGGCATAACTATTAAGCTTCAGACTATGAGACTTGTTTATAAGGCTCAGGATGGTCATGAATATTTGTTAAACCTCATAGACACTCCGGGTCATGTTGACTTTAATTATGAGGTATCAAGAAGCTTGGCAGCCTGTGAGGGTGCTATATTAGTTGTTGATGCAGCACAGGGTATAGAAGCTCAGACATTGGCAAATTGCTATTTAGCTTTGGATTTGAATTTAGAAATTGTTCCGGTTATCAATAAAATAGACTTGCCTAGTGCAAGGCCGGATGAAATAAAGAAAGAAATAGAGGATGTCATAGGTCTTGATTGTGAAAATGCTCCTCTGATTTCAGCAAAAGAAAACTTAAATATTGACCAAGTGCTGGAGGCTATAGTTAAATTAGTGCCACCACCTACAGGCGACGAGGAAGACCCTCTAAGAGCCTTAGTTTTTGACTCTTATTATGATAGCTATAAAGGCGTTATAGCCTTTATAAGATCGGAAGAGCG
>DCPV01000146.1:0-2761 GCA_002323775.1 Firmicutes bacterium UBA1535
TCGGTTGCGGCTTTTTATGTTGTTTTAAACATTATATAAACGCCAAACCTAATTTTTCAGGTTTGGCGTTTTTATTTTTATCATCCTTAATACTTATGCGTGCTGATTACGTACTATATCTAAAAGATTTTTTAGAAAAGAAGGTCATTATGGTACATACAATAGCTCACACTGAAATATTTCATCAATACTATAAGCGTTGGATCATCGTTTATAAAGAAGGCGCCATTCGCGACGTGACCATGTCAAAATACTTAATGACGTATCAATGGTTGGTAAAACTCATACCCAGCCTCCAAATTCACGATTTAACACGGATTAAATACCAAGAGTTACTCAATAGTTACGCAAGAGATCATGAGCGTCAAACAACCATGGATTTTCACCATCAATTAAAAGGTGCTATTCTGGATGCGGTCGATGAAGGTTTAATTGATCGTGATCCCACACGTAAAGCCATCATCAAGGGTAAGCAACCACGCGAGAAAAAAACAAAATACTTAAATCAATTTGAGTTACATACCCTACTAACTCATCTCCAACTACCACCTAGTATTAACTGGGATTGGTTTATTTTATTGATTGCCAAGACTGGTATGCGTTTTTCAGAAGCATTGGCTTTAACCCCAAATGATTTTGACTTTGCGCATCAAACGCTATCCGTCAGCAAAACTTGGAATTATAAATCTCATGCCGGCTTTGCACCGACTAAAAATCAATCATCAAATCGCAAAATCCAACTTGACTGGCAAACAGTCATTAAATTCTCTGAACTGGTTAAAACATTACCAGATGACCAACCCATATTCGTCAGTCCAAATCAAAAAGTGTACAACTCAACTGTCAACGAATTATTAGCCAAAAGATGCGCCAACGCAGGTGTCCCAATCATTGCTGTTCATGGTCTTCGTCATACGCACGCGTCGTTACTACTATTTGCAGGCGTCTCAATTGCCAGCGTTGCCCGACGTTTAGGACACGCTAGTATGACAACGACACAAAAGACTTATCTGCATATTATTCAAGAACTTGAGAATAAAGATGTCGATATTGTGATGCGATCCCTATCAAACCTGACTTAAACGTGTTATATCGTCTTACGCTGATGAAGGGTGATGAGGTTATCGAGTTGTTTGAAAAAATGGATTATTGAATTTTGCTCCTTAAAACTAGGAATGCTTATGTTGATACGTAAAAAATCAGATTCATGAATCCTCCATTGACCATAAACTACCCCTTGACGAAATTTCGTCATTTTAGCAATAAAATCCTTACGGGTTGATAGAATGCCAATAAATTGACTTTCAAATTCATTCTTGGATTTAAAAATGCTATATACCGGTGAAATCACTGCTTTTCCCGTCTTGTTAAATCCAATTGACCCCGTTTCAAGATTATTTGAACTATAAATAAAGTCTCCTAATTCTGTTTTTTTATATTTTTTGTTCTCATCCTTAACCAAAAAGCTTCGATTATATCTATCACCTTTTGGGGTAACACCTTTTCCTTGAACGAATGACATAAGTGGATATTCATTTGTTTCAGGCGTCTGATCATTACGTTCTTCTAGCAAATCCCCCAACTTACGCTGTTCCCAAACGTTGGAATATTCTAAAAATTGCATATTTAAACCATTTTTTCATTTTTTATTAACCCAGAATGTAATTTTTGTACACTTATTAACTTACGCTGATGAAGGGTGATGAGATCGTCAAGTTGCTTGAAAAACTGTCCTATTTCTCTTTGCTCTTTAATAGTTGGACTTGAAATTTCGATATCGGAAATAATTTTTTTATTTAATCCACCGCGTGTACCGTCCCCCGATGAAATCATTCGAAGTTCATCATAGCGCTTTGATAAATTTTGAAATACAAATTCATAATACAGGCTTTCATCAGGTTCAATTGCTGCAATTGATTGGTTAGTAACCAACGCAACATCATTAATAGCAACAGTCCCTCGCGTTTTTCCTTGTCCCGCTAAAGCAATCAAAATTGAATGCTTTTTAACCCAACGAGCACTAGAGTTTTCTAAACCTTCTTTAGAAATCATATTATCAGTATCAATCAGACGCCTTTTATTAACTTCACCTGAAGACATCCAAGGTATTTCTTTCGGTTCCCAATAACTTGGAACTGTTGTTTTTGGTGTTCCACCTGTAAGAATATTAGCATGATTTCCCAACTTACGCTGTTCCCAATCGTCAGAAAATTCTGGAAAACGAATTTCAGGGACTTTTTCCCCATTTTTAGGGAACATTTTTTGTAATAGACCAGATTTTAGTTTTTGGACATCTGAAAGCTTACGCTGATGAAGGGTGATAAGGTTGTCGAGTTGTTTGAAGACGCTTCCGATTACTTTCTGCTCTTCAGGTTTAGGTAATTTAAATTCTATATTCTTTACAACTTTACTATTTAATTTTGGCTGTGCTGTACCCGTGTTATACTTCACATAATCTATTTTTTCGAGTATTTGAACTAAGAAATAGTTTTCACCATTCACCATCTTCATAATATGTGCATGATTATTTAACCAGAACTTTCCCTTAGTTAAATAAGCTACTGGATAGTTTCTCATGGTAATATTTGCACCATCTTCAGCAAGTAACACATACTCCCCATCGAAAATGTAATCATCAACATAATCTATTATTCCCGTGGCACCATAGTATGGAAACTCTCCCGAAATTCGAAGTCCAGAATCAATTGGGATACGCTTACCATCAAAAAATTCGACGACTTCTCCCAACTTACGCTGTTCC
>DCPV01000146.1:2845-3583 GCA_002323775.1 Firmicutes bacterium UBA1535
CAACTTACGCTGTTCCCAATCATCATTAAATCCAGGGAACCTTAATTTCGGCGCCTTTCTTTTACTATCAGCCATGTTTTCTATCTCCCAAACTCTCAATATTGCTTATATTTGTCATATTTTATTGCTCATTTCATTCATGTATGTGCTGTCACTTCGTCGGCTACTTCATATATCGCTTCTCGCAAACTGTTACGATACTTAATTTTTGATAGCTGCTGAACCTGCTCATCATGCGCCAGTGTCTTATACGATAGGCTTGCTTGTGCAAGAATATCGCTGATTTGCCCCGTATCATCTAAATCCTGCATATCATAACGGTGCCGACTAAACAGCTCACGCATTTGCGCACTTGTGATAATGTCTGTGATCCCCCACTTAACACGGAAATCCAAAAACTTACGATCCAAGCTCACGTTATTGGCTGCCTGAATCACGGCTTCACTATCTTGTAATTTAACCGGATATTGCAAGTCTGAATCTGAACTTGGATAGTGCCCATTCATGATTGCCTCAGCTGCTTGGTTAATCTTTGTTGCATATTCACGATCATCCAAGCCATTAGCAAACTGTTGAATTTTCGCTTTCGTCTCTTCTGCCTCAGCTTGCTTACCTTCATGAATTTGATTCAACAGATCTTGAACTAATTCTGTCAGATAATCATAGTTGATTTTGACATCTTTCACGTGCGTCATTCTCAGTTCGATTTGGTAAACTGATATTTTCTTCTCTTTGGCA
>DCPV01000147.1:0-1134 GCA_002323775.1 Firmicutes bacterium UBA1535
CCTACTACATATTTGGATATTTCTTATCAGATGGAAGTATTGAATTTAGTAAAAGAGCTAAATAGAAACTACAAAATAACAATTGTTATGGTGCTGCACGATATTAATCAAGCGATGCAGTACAGCGACAAGCTTTTGATAATGAAATCAGGCAAGATTAGGTATTCAGGTGACACAGAAAATGGAATAACAAAGGAAATATTAAATGAAATTTATGGTATAGATGTGGTAATAAGATATTGCCCCATAAATAATTGTAAGTATATTATACCAATTCAAATAAGAAAGGAAAATAGTAAATGAAAATTTTAGTTACTTATTCAAGCTTAACAGGTAATACAAAGAAATTAGCGGAAGGCATTTTTGAAAGTTTAGAAAATGTACAAAAAGACATAAAGTCTGTTAAGGAAGTTGAAAACACAGATGAATATGATGTTGTAATAGTAGGATATTGGGTAGATAAGGGCGGACCTAACACAGAAGCCGCAGAATTTATGAAAACTTTAAATAATAAAACTGTAGGCATATTTGCTACGTTGGGATTTTGGGCTGATTCAGACCATGCTTACAACTCTTTGAAAAATGGTGAACAGCTGGTGGCAGAAAATAATAAAATTTTAGCTAAATTTATTTGCCAAGGAAAATTATCTGAAAAAATTATAGAGCAATTTAAAAAATTCCCTGAAGGCAATCCACATGCTATTACTCCTGAAAAATTAAGAAGATATGAAATCGCAAAGAGCCATCCCTCAAAAGCAGATATTGCAATGGCAGGAGAGCTATTTAATGAAAGGTTAAAGGCAACATGTTTGGCACAAGAATAAAAACTCATCACAGTGCAATGGCATCTGGCAAAAAATATGCTATAGGCGCTAGAAATGTGCAAGATTATCTGAGCTTATCAGAAGAAACGGCTAATGATAATTCAACCATATATATTCATGTTCCCTTTTGCAATAAAATATGTTCTTTTTGCAACATGAGAAGAAGTCTGCAAAAGCCTTCAGATAATTATTACAAACTTATAATTAATGAAATAGAAAATTACGCAAAACTTTCATACGTAAAGAACTCTGTGTTTGATGCTGTATATTTTGGCGGAGGTACTCCTACCACGCTGACATCAGATGCACT
>DCPV01000147.1:1183-3405 GCA_002323775.1 Firmicutes bacterium UBA1535
AAGTATATTTTACAGGCTTTGTTTAAAAATTTGAATTTTACAAAGGATGTTGAAGTTACAATTGAAACAACAGTGACCGAGCTTACAGATAAAAAAATTGAGATGCTTGGCGAAAATGGTGTTACAAGATTTTCGGTCGGCGTTCAAACATTTAATGATTTTGGAAGAACGCAGATGAACAGAATTGGCTCAGGTGAATATGCGTACAGAAAGTTACAGCAATTAAAAGACAGTAAAAAATTTACTGTAAGCATGGATTTGATATATAATTATTCAGGACAAAACATAGCTGATTTAGAAGATGACTTAAAGAAGATTTCTGATTTAGATTTAGATGGATTTTCAATGTATTCGCTTATTAACATGAAAGAAACACAAATTAATGAGGCGCAAAATTTAACCAATGATGAAGAAATGTTTTTTTTCATAGCAGATAAAATGAGAAAAACCGGATACGAATTTTTGGAATTGACTAAAATGGTTAAGAGCGATAAATACAAATACATAATGAATCGCCATCAAGGTGCAGATACCTTGGCACTCGGTGCAGGCGCAGGAGGCTCAATGAACGGTCTTATGATGATGAATGAAATATCTATTGATAAATACGCTGAAAGTATTGAAAATTTTTCTGCAAGACAAGGAATGTTATTCGTACCTGAATACAAAGATATAACTATATTTAAGGGAGATATACAAACCTTGAAGCTTCCTGCGAATGAATCCTTATATAATGATGAAATCCAATACAGAGAATTTGTTCAAGGACTTTTAGATGATAAATATATTTATTATCATAACGAAGGCTATAGATTGACAGATAAAGGTGTGTTTTGGGGTAACAGTATCTCAAGAGCTTTATATGATATGATATAAAAACAAAAAGTCGGGAAACAACAATCTCCCGACTTTTTTTATATTTTAATTTTCGTCCATTTTCCTGTTCTAAATCTAAATGAATTTATAATAAGTCTTAATATCTGATCTGTCATGAATGCGTACCATGCTCCTAAAATTCCGAAACCTAACGGATAACAGAATAACCATGTTGTCAAAGGTCTGATTATTCCTATACTTATAAGTGAAGAATACATTACAAATTTCGTATCTCCTGCACCTCTAAGAGTACCTCCTACAACTACAGTAACAGTTTGGAACGGAGACATAAACGCTACTATTATCAAAATGCTTGCTCCCATTTTTATAACTTCCAAATCATCTGCAACAAATAAGCCGACTAAGAAATATCTTCCTAGTATAAATACTAAAAGTAATATAAATCCTATAGTTAGAGCTATTCTCTGAATTGCCTTACTGTATATTGTTGCCATGTCAGGTCTTTTTGCACCTAGATTTTGTCCTACCAAAGATGAGGCTCCAACTCCTAAACCATCACCAAAGGTAAATGACAGGTTTACAATATTCATACATATTTGATGTGTAGCAAAAGCTACAGTACCTAAAGAAGCAATGATTATTGTTGTAAGTAAAAATCCAACTCTCATACATATCTGTTCCACAAAAGAACTACTGCTTATATTTGCAAGACCACTTATAGTCCCCTTATCAAACTTCCAATTGGACTTAAATTTAATATGTAAAAATCCATCGGCATTTGTTACTGACTTAAGTGACATGAAAAGTGCTATCAGATTTCCAAGTGCAGTTGCAAATGCAGCACCTACAACTCCTAGCTTGGGAAAACCGAGATGTCCATTAATTAGTAAATAATTAAAAATTACATTAACTACATTGGCTACAACATTTGTTGTCATCGATATTTTAGTATTTCCTGCTCCACGCTGTGCCGCATTTATGGTCATTGTAATGGCAGTAAAAAAGTTACCTATTGATATTATTTGAAAATAAGCAACTGCGTCATTAATAATATCTTCTTTTGCACCGGCTAACTCTAGCATTGGTTTGGCAAATATAACTCCTACTGCCGACAAAATTGCACCTAGTAGTACGGCTATCAGAAAGGCTTGTCTTAAACATTTGTTAGCGCCTTCTCTGTCCTTTTCTCCTCTACGCCTTGCAACAATTGCTGTAACTCCCACATTAAGTGAGAAAAATATTGCTAATAATATAAATTTAGGTTGATTTGTTATACCTACAGCTGCTATTGCACTAGTACCAAGAACTCCAACCATCATAGTATCTATCGCCGACACTAATCCGATTAAAACTGATTCTGTAGCCGAAGGCCAAGCTGTATCAAA
>DCPV01000136.1 GCA_002323775.1 Firmicutes bacterium UBA1535
CTTGGTACTGAAATAAATACCATAGTAAACACAGAAATAACCTGATCCTGCCACTTATTCTTTTTAAGGGCGGCAAGAACTCCAAATAATATACCTAAAGGTATGCTAAACAATACAGCGTATATATTTACGCTCATTGTAGCAGGTAGTTTTTTTGCAACATGAACGGTAACCGGAGTTAAAAAATCTACCTTTCTACAAAATCCCCAGTCAAATTCTGTAAAAACCTTTTTTAAAAAAATACCATATTGAACAAGAATAGGCTTGTTGTAGCCCCAAGCTTCGTACATTGCTTTAAGTGCAAATGCTTCATCTTTCATGCTTGGAGGTATCTCGTTTGGCAATAGTCTAACAAGAACAAAGCACATAGTCATGATAACAAAAAATACCATGAACATAATCCCTATTCTTTTTAAAACATATATGAACATTTTCATTGTTTTACTCCTCCTAATTTACTTTGTACTAATATCTAATATAAAAGCTCTGTAGTATTTTAATATTGGTACTTCTACAACAGAGGGCGGAGCAAAGCTCCGCCTCTACAGGTTTTTATTTATAATCTATTTCTCCACCTTGTTGCTTAACATGCTCATCCCACTGTGCATCTGTCATAGTGAAATATGTCTCACCAAAGAAAACTAATGGAATATATTTATTTAATTGCATCTCAGTACGTTTAGATCTCAACTCATCTATAGACGATTCTCTCATTGGCAATGATGCAAACTCTTTTAACACTGCAATTTCTACTTTTGAAAGAATCAATGATTTAAGATTACTATCAGCAGTTCTTAAATCCTTGTTACAAACTCTATCCATCCAAGCTACGCAGCTCTCAGTAACTTCTTTTCCATCAATATTTATTGTCACATTAATTTTACTATAATCAATACCATAAGTTTTATTAGGACTTATATTAAATTCCATCAAACCGTAAGGATCAAAAGCACCCCCACCGCCACCGGAATAGTTAATTTGTCCTTCACCAGTCTGCATTTTTGTACTCCACTGGTCTGTTAATAATGTTTCTATCTTGAATTTTCCTTCAAGCGGAGTTCCCTTTGCTATCTCCTCAACAGCACTTGTTATAATATTATGAGTTAATTTTAAAGTTTCAGTTTCAGTATCATTTGGCCACGACAACACTATCATGTCTCCGTCTTTATAATCACCGTTAGCTTTTGCTTCTTCATATGCTTTTACCATTAAGCCTCTTGCTCTAGTAAGATCATATCCTGAGTCAACATCTGTTCCGCCATATACATCTATCATAACCTGTTTTCCATATTCTGAGTTTCTGTATGAAAGACCTGATTCAGGGTCTGATATATATGTATAATTTATAATTGTGCTTATTGGTTTATGTAATACGCTTCTCGCTTTAACAAAATTAACTCTGTTAATTCCATAAGATAAAGCTTCACGATATTCCTTATAAGATATTATTGTTTTATTAACTCCCGGGCTTTCAAAGGTTTTTAGAACATCCTTGTTAACATAGAAGTTTAGATTATATGTATATATGTTAGGAGAACTGAATAAATAATCACTTGCAGCATATTCAGCCTTAGTTCCTACAGGAACCCTGTCAAGCTCTCCCTTTAAGAACATTTGGAACTGTATTTCTTGTTCAGGTATAACATCAAATCTTCTCTTTTCATAATTACTCATATATTCATGCTTTCCGTCAGTCCATCCATACCAGTTTTCATTCATTGAAAGAACTACAAGCTTGTCCTTAATATATTCTGTTATTTTATAAGGTCCAAATGACATGTATTTAGTGTTATCATTACCAAATGATGTTTTTGTAACTCCTCCACCTATATCAGATTTATTGTTTTCATAAGTGTCTTTATGTACTAACCAAGGTGTTGTCAATGTATATTTCATAAAGAATGGCTTAGTAGGATTTTTAAGAATGAATTCTATTTCATAATCACTAACCTTTTTCACTCCAACATTAGCAAAATCTACAGCAGGGTTTTCCATTTCAACTTTACAGAATTCTTTCCATGCTTCTGGATTGCTATCGCCAAATTTAACTGCGATCTCAGTTAAATCTTTTTTAACTTGATCTGTAACTGCCATGTATTTATCCTTTGAGTACAATTGGAATAAATCTCTTCCGTCAGCTGACATAAATTTAGATTTTTGCGCCTCTTGAGCATAGTATTCTGATGCAGGTGAACCAAAGAACACTACAGACTCAGTCATTGTTACAAGATATTGAGCTTCTGGAACATCTTTAACTCTATCATTGCCTACAATGTCTTCATAAACTTTACCTTGTTTGAAATATTCTTCTGCGTTAGCTATAGATAAGTCACCTTGATATATCTCGCTCGCACGAACATTTTTCATTACTGGGTTAATCAATTGTGAATACGAGTAGATATAATCATCTGCTGTTATAGGAGTACCATCTTCCCATTTAGCGTTAGGATTTAACTTAACTGAATAAGCATACCACTCTTTAGCATCAGCAGGCACACCATATGTAGCATCTCCAGCATACTTTGATGTTACGTCCACTGGGAATTCTGCTGCCATTTCACATATGAACTCAAAACCATCTTGAGCATCATTAGCTTTAATGTCATAGAATCCAATCTCAGTACGATTTGTAATGTCTGACGCATCAGCAACTGTAGTATCATGTCTATTGAGTGTAGCAGGTGTTGAAGCTAAATAACTTCTGTAAGTTATACCCTTACTTCTCTCAACAATATTTGGTCCTGCTGGTTTTTCTGGATCTTTGTTTCCAGAATCTACAGGCGGTTGGTTGCCATTGTCAACCGGTTTTTGATCTTTCGGCTTACATGCTGCCATAGAAAATATCAGCACTAAAACAAGAAAAATCGAAATTACTCTTTTCATCATAAATTTATCCCTCCAAATTATTATGCGCTTTCTTAATGAAAGCAAAAGAATTTTATGTATATAATTAATTTTGTATGTTGCAAGCGTTATCTAAAAAATCTATTAAACTATGAAACGCTTGCACGACACAAATTATTATATCCTTGTTTTGTATTATACCATATCAATTTATTCATATCAAGTATTTTTTTTTATTATAATCCAAGACTTTTATGATTTTTATTTAAATGAATTATGATAAATCTAACTTTATTTGAAAAATCAACCATTTATGGTATACCATATATATTTCATAGTTGGCGAAGCAAAAGCTCCGCTACTATGATAATATATATTTTAATTTTTACATTCTTAAACTATTGTTTCATATTAACTTCCATTATGATTGGTAAAATCATTGGACTTCTTTGTATTCTATCATATATAAAGCCACTCAAATCATCCTTAATTGTGTTCTTGATAGTTCCCCAGTCCTTAGTGCCTGAATCCTTGCACTTATTAAGTGCTATATTTACATTTTCTCTTGATTCTTCTATGAGGTCTATATTTTCTCTGACGTATACGAATCCTCTTGAAATAATATCAGGACCTGATATTATTTCACCTGTACTTTTATTCATAGTTATAACAACTATTATAAGTCCATTTTCTGACAAATGCTTTCTGTCTCTTAAAACTATATTTCCTACATCACCAACGCCAAGTCCATCAACTAGTATATTTCCTGATGGAACTGTTCCATTTACTTGTGCTGATTTGTTGTTTACTTCAACTACATCTCCGGTTTGAGCAATTATTATATTTTCTTCCTTTATACCAAGCTCCATAGCTAATTTAGCGTGATGCTTCAAATGCCTAAACTCTCCATGCACCGGCATAAAGAATTTTGGTTTTAGCAATGTCAGCATTAGCTTTAGTTCTTCTTGTCTCGCATGACCAGAAACGTGGATTTCTTCCAAAGTATCGTATAGAACATCTGCTCCCTTTTTATACAGCATATTTATAACTCTTGCTACTGTCTTTTCATTGCCCGGTATAGGATTTGCAGATATGATAACCATATCGCCTTCCTTTATCTCAAGCTTTTTATGGTCGCTATTTGCCATTCTTGTCAAAGCCGACATAGGCTCTCCCTGACTTCCGGTAGTTATAAGCGCTATTTCTTCATCCTTATATTTTTTCAAATCATTAATATTTATAAATGTATCTTCAGGAGTTTCAAGATATCCTAATTCCTGAGCAACCTTTATGACATTTACCATACTTCTTCCAGAAACCGCAACCTTTCTGTTATATGCTACTGCTGCATTTACTATTTGCTGAACTCTGTGTATATTGGAAGCAAATGTTGCAACTATTATTCTTTGATTGCATTTCTTGAAAATATCCATAAACTTGTTGCCAACAACTCGCTCTGATTGTGTATACCCTGTTCTTTCAACGTTAGTACTATCTGATAAGGCTATCAGTACACCTTTTCTTCCAAACTCTGCAAATGCGTTCAAATCAATAACATTACCATTTATAGGGGTATAGTCTATTTTGAAGTCACCTGTATGAATCATTGTACCTACAGGTGTTTCTATAGCAAAACCAACAGAATCAGGTATACTGTGATTAGTTCCTATAAAATTAATTTTAAAGTTTCCAGCTTTTACATGCTCTCCTGGCTTTACTACGTTTAAGCTGACCTCATCTAATTTATGCTCTAATAGCTTGTTGCCTACTAAGCCTATTGTCAGTTTCGTACCGTAAACCGGAATATTTATTTTTTTCAAAACATACGGGATTGCTCCAATATGATCCTCATGTCCATGTGTTAAAAACAAGCCTCTTAGCTTATCCTTATTTTTTATAAGATAAGTAATATCTGGTATTACTATATCTATACCAAGCATTTCGTCCTCCGGAAATGCCATTCCGCAATCTATAACTATTATATCATTATCGTATTCAACTGCCGTTATATTTTTACCAATTTCACCCAAACCACCTAGCGGGATTATTTTTAATTTGTTTTTTTTGGTCTGTGCCAAAGTCTGCTCCTCCTTATATCAAATCATCTGCCATAGCTTCGTAAATTTCAATCACTTCGCTTAATTCTTCTTCGTCCTCAATGATATTAAATATCATTTCTCCATCCTCGGTTTCATCAACACTATAAATCATGCCTTCCTCAGAGTTTTCTTCTCTAAGTACAGCATATTGTACCTCATCCAAATGAAAGCTTGCTTCTAAAACAAGTCTTTCAAGCTTTCCATCTTCGTTGATTAACTCAACGATTTGTGTTTCGTACTCATCATCTTCTTCAATTAAATCTAATTCTTCGTTTTTTTTGTTGTTCATTTAACATTTACCTACCATTAATTATATAATATCGAGTTTCGCCCAAATTATTTAAAATACAAAAATATATTTTGTATATTTACATCATTCTTTTTGCTCTTTCCATGTATGTGGTTAGAATTTGAACAGCTGCAAGCTTATCTATAACTTCTTTTCTTTTATTTCTTTTTACATCAGCACTTATTAGTATCTTTTCCGATAAAGCAGTTGTTAAGCGTTCATCTTGAAAATCTGTCGGCAAATCAATTTTTTCTTTTAATTTTTCTGTAAAGCTAATAACCTTTTCACCTTGAATTCCAATTGTTCCGTTCATCATTTTTGGCATTCCTATTACAATTTTTGTAACCTTATATTCATCAATGATTTTTCTTAACTCTTGTATATCCGCTTTAAAATTAGTTCTTTTTATAGTAGTGAGACCTTGAGCTGTTATCATAAGCAAATCACTTAATGCAACACCAATCGTTTTATCTCCTACATCCAATCCCATTAATCTTTCCATTTTATCTTCCTATATTCTCTAAATTGTTAAACATTATATTTATATAACATTTTAAATTCTATACATTTCTAAACTATTTTAATGCAAAAATCATCACATTCGCTTGCACAATAGCTGCATAGAACACATCTTTCCATATTAACTTGACACTTGCCATCTACAAGGCTAAGAGCATTTTGTTTACACCTTTTAATACATTTACCACAGCCTACGCACCAATAAGCTATGTTTAATTCACGATTTACATTATTAACTGAGTTTTTAAGCTCCTCTGAGGCAGTATTTCCATCAAAATAGCAGAGGTTTAAATCGACCTCTTGTCTATTTCTCATACCAATTGCAATAGAATCAATCTCCTTGACATCATTTACAAAATCAAAGGCTTTTTTAGTATCTGACAATAAGTGTCCTCCACCATAAGGCTTCATAGCCATAATAAACTTGCCCTTTGATTTAGCAACTTTAACAGCTTCTATCATTTGTGAACTTGTTCCATCATTTATCCCAATTCCCGTTTTATTTACAATGGTAAATACCACATCAATTTCTTTAAATTGTACACTATCCACAACAGCCTTAACTGTGTGTGTCGATATACCGAACTTATTTATTACACCCTTTTGCTTATATTTCATAAATTCTTCTACAGCTTCATAATGTCCCATAAAATTATTGCCATTATCCTGCTCATGTAGCATAAATATATCTATATAATCAGTATTTAGCTCCTTTAAAGCCTTTTCAATACTGTATTTAGCAGTTTCTTTATTATATGCGTAACTCTTTGTTGCTATGTATATGCTCTCTCTTTTTTTACTTTTTAAAAAAGCGTTTAAAATATCGTAATTATCGTAAAGTTCAGCAGTATCATAAAAATTAATACCTTTTTCATAGGCATAATTTAAAACATCAACTTTATTTATAAACTCACCTTTATTCTGTAAATTGCTAAGTGCTAATGTGCCAAAACATAGCTTTGAAATATTTTTCATATTATTAAAATCCAAAATCCTAAATTCCTAAGATTATATAATGTCGGTAGCATCTTTACTAGATGTTTATGCACCTATTATTTATTAATGTTAATATAAATAAAATTATAATTTAAAAACATCTAAATAAGCATTTAATATTTCTTCTAAAAGCTCATCTCTTTCTATCTTTCTTATAAGACTTCTCGCATTATTATAATTTGTAATATAAGTAGGATCTCCTGAAAGCAAATATCCTATAAGTTGAGTATTAGGATTATATCCTTTTTCCTTTAAAGAGCGATAAACCTGCGTTAAAATTTCTCTCGCTTCATTCATAGATTCAGTATTATAATCAAATTTTGCAGTGCTTGAGTTGATATTGTTATTCATAATATGGATTCCTTTCTATAAATTTTTAATTCGCAAGAAGTTTTATGTAAAAACAACAACTATTCTAACTAATTCAATAAGTATTATACTATATATATATACTAAAATCAAACAATTAATTTAAAAAATAATTTTATATGAAATTAATAATAATTTAGCGAAGAATTTCATTGTACAACTCTCCGCTAAATAAACATTTATAGTTGTTTTATCAAATTTTCTTTTGCAGTGTTTAATGCTTCATCTATTTTGCCGGCATCCTTGCCTCCTGCTTGTGCAAAATCAGGACGTCCACCGCCACCACCGCCTGCAACTTGTGCAGCTTGTTTTACTATATTTCCTGCTTGTATTCCTTTTTGATTTAAGTCTTTTGTAACAGAAGCTACAAATAAAACCTTTCCTTCAAATTCCGAAGCTAATATAATTACACAGCTTGGATTTTTGTCCTTAATTCTATCTGCTATATCTCTAAGAGCATTAGCATCTGTATCTTTAAGCTTAATTGTAAATACCTTTGTTCCGTTTATTTCCTCATATTTATTGAGTATATCGTCCATGTTTGACTTTAATATTTCATTATTAAGCTTTGTTATTTCTTTTTCTTTGTCTTTTATTTCTTTTTTAAGGCTTATAACCTTATCCAGCAATTCTTCTCTTGTTGACTTTACTGACTGCATAAGCTCAGTAATTATAGAATTAGCATTATTTAGATACTCAATAGCAGCCTTTCCAGTTAATGCTTCTATTCTTCTAACTCCAGATGCAATCGAGCTTTCAGAGATTATTTTAAACATACCGATTTTAGCTGTTTCATCAATATGTGTTCCTCCGCAAAGCTCCTTGCTAAAATCTCCTACCTTTATAAGTCTAACTACATCTCCATATTTCTCATCAAACAATGCCATAGCACCTTGTTTTCTCGCTTCATCTAAGCTTACAACACTTGTATTTACAGGATAGTCTGACAAAATAGCCATATTTACTCTTTTTTCAATCTCTTTTAGAGTTTCTTCATTTACAAGCTCAAAATGAGTGTAATCAAATCTTAGTCTATCATCACTGACTAAAGAGCCTGCTTGATTTACGTGCTCGCCTAAAACCTCTTTTAAAACCCTGTGAAGAAGATGTGTGGCTGTATGATTTTTAGCTGTGCTTTTTCTTCTATCGAAGTCAATTTCAGCTAAGACCTTATCACCTAAGCTTACTGTGCCATCATTTACAATAACTTCGTGAATTATAACATTATTGAGTTTTTTAGTATTTACTACTGTGGCATCAAAATTATCACTTATTAATTTTCCAGTATCTCCGATTTGTCCACCACTTTCAGCGTAAAATGGAGTTTTATCAAGGATTATTATAGCTCTTTCATCTACAGAAGCTTCTTCTTTCTCAGCATCATCAACAAATATTCTCAATATTTTTGATTCGCATGATTTTTCAGTATATCCAACGAATTCAGTTTCTATACCCTCTATGCTTATAGCTCCATCTTTCCAGCCTGAACTTCCTGATTTGCCTCTTGCCTGTCTTGCGATGTTTTTATTTTCTTCCATTATATCAAGAAATTCTTGCTTATTTAGCTTAAAATTGTTCTCAAGCAAAATTTCTTCTGTAAGTTCATACGGGAAGCCAAAGGTATCGTAAAGTCTAAACAATATTTGAGCATCAAGTATATCCTTGCCATTTTCTTTTGCTGTATTTATTTCTTTTTGAAGAATTTCTAAGCCTTGATCTATTGTATTTCTAAATTTTTCTTCTTCTATTTTAACAACTTTTAATATATACGACTCTTTTTCAGAAAGCTCTGGATATGCGTGCTTCCAATTGTCTATAACTACCTGTACCGTCTCAGTTAAAAAATCCCTATCTATACCAAGCAATTTCCCTTGTCTTAAAGCTCTCCTTATAAGTCTTCTTAAAACATATCCTCTGCCCTCATTTGAAGGTATAACTCCATCTGATATCAAAAATGCAACTGCCCTTGAATGGTCTGCGATGATTTTTAATGATGTATCTGATTTTTCAGATGATTTATACTTTACTCCACTGATTTCTTCAGCCTTTTTTAATATGCTAAAAATAGGCTCAACCTCATATACACTTTTCTTGCCCTGCAATGTCATAGCAGTTCTTTCAAGTCCCATACCTGTATCTATGTTAGGATGCTCTAAAGGATGATATACTCCATTTGCATCCTTATCATATTGTGTAAATACTAAATTCCAAATTTCAGTATATCTGTCACATTCACAGCCTGGCTTGCAATTAGGATCTCCACAATCAAATTCCGGTCCATTATCATAGTAAATTTCCGAGCAAGGTCCACTTGGACCAACTTCTAACTCCCAGAAATTATCCTTTTTACCTAATCTTACTATTCTTTCCTCCGGAACGCCTGTCAATGTAGTCCAAAGCTTTATTGCTTCATCATCATCCTCATATACGCTTGCCCAAAGTTTTTCTGCCGGTACTTCCAAAACCTCTGTTAAGAATTCCCAAGCCCACATGATAGCTTCTTTTTTAAAGTAATCTCCAAAGGAGAAATTTCCGAGCATTTCAAAAAAAGTAAGGTGACGTGCTGTTACACCTACATTTTCTATATCGTTAGTTCTAACACATTTTTGGCAAGAAACCATTCTTTTGCTAGGTGGTGTTTCAGCACCTGTAAAATATTTTTTAAGTGGTGCCATCCCTGCTGCTATTAACAATAACGTCTTGTCATTTTTAGGTATAAGCGAAGCACTCTGTCTTACCAAATGCTGTTTTGACTCATAAAAGTCTAAATATTTTTTTCTGATATTATTAATTGAATATTTATGTTCCATCTTATTTTATCTCCGAATCATCTGATTAATTATTATCTGATTATAGCTTATATTTGTATTAATTGTCAATTATTTTATAAAAAACAAATATGATAAATAACAATTTAGCGAAGAGCTTACCTATGCAACTCTCCGCTAAATTGTCATCTATTCTTAATTGAATTATTCATCTCCATGTACATGGTCGTGCAAATCTTCGTCTGCGTTTGGATTAAAACCCTCTAAGCCTTTGATTTCTATGCCCTTTTTTTGAGCGTAGTCGTATAATGCCGATTTTATTGCCTGCTCTGCTAATACTGAGCAGTGAACCTTTACCGGTGGCAGTCCTCCCAGAGCTTCTATAACTGCTTTGTTTGTAAGTTCAACAGCCTCATTTACATCTTTTCCCATGATAAGCTCTGTCGCCATGCTTGATGATGCTATAGCAGAGCCACAGCCAAATGTCTGAAATTTCACGTCCTCTATTATATTTTCATCATTTATTTTAAGGTAAATTTTCATTATATCTCCGCATTTTGCGTTTCCTACTTCACCTACACCATCTGCGTTTTCTATTGCACCTACATTTCTTGGATTTCTGAAATGATCCATTACTTTTTCTGTATACATAATTACCTCCTTAGTTGTTTAACATTAATTTCTAATTTTATGTTTTTTCAGAATGTTAAAATATTTTAAAGCTATTTAAAATATTAAGATTATTTTATCTATATTTTTATTAGCTCAATTTTAAAGTTTTTGTAAAACTTCCTATTTGTTATTAGTATTGTATAGCGGTGACATATTTCTTAATTTTTGAACTATTTCTTTCATTTGCCCAACTACATAATCTATTTCTTCCTCCGTTGTTTCATCACTTATTGTAAATCTTATCGATCCATGCGCTGTACCGTGGTCAAGTCCTGTTGCTAATAGTACGTGAGATGGGTCTAATGAACCCGATGTACAAGCAGAGCCACTTGATGCGCTTATTCCGCTTATATCAAGCCACAATAATATTGATTCACCCTCAATATACTTGTATGAGAAGTTAACATTGTTTGGCAATCTTTTGCTAGGATGTCCGTTTAAATGCACATCATCTATGTTGGCTTTTATACCATTTATAAATCTATCTCTAAGACTTATAAGTTTTGCCACTTTTTCATCAAGCTCTAGGCTCATAAGCTCTACAGCCTTTCCAAAGCCTACTATATTTTGTACGCTCTCAGTTCCTGCTCTTTTGTTTCTTTCCTGAGCCCCACCGTGCATAAAATTATCAAGCTTTACACCTTTTCTGATATATAATGCGCCCACTCCTTTAGGACCGTGAACCTTATGAGCAGACATTGACAATAAATCAATGTTTTCCTTTTTAACATCAATTCTCACACCACCAAGTGCTTGAACTGCATCTGTATGGAATATGATTTTATGCTCTTTAGCTATTTTCCCTATTTCTTCAATTGGCTGTATAGTTCCGACTTCATTGTTTGCATACATTACTGATATTAAAATCGTATCTGGTCTTATGCTGTTTTTTAATTCCTCTAAGTCTATCATTCCATATTCGTCCACATTTAGATATGTAGTTTCAAATCCAAACTTTTTAAGATATTCACAGGTATGAAGCACTGCATGATGCTCTATTTTAGTTGTTATAATATGCTTTCCCTTGTCCCCATTTGCAAATGCAACACCCTTTATAGCCCAGTTGTCCGACTCTGTTCCACCAGAGGTAAAGAAAATTTCTCTATCGTCTGCATTTATAAATGTTGCTACTGTTTTTCTTGCTTTTTCGATAGCCTCCTTTGAAGTCCTACCAAGCTCATAAATTCCACTTGATGGATTTCCATAGTATTCCATAAAATATTTCATCATCTCATCAACAACTTCTTTTCTAATCTTAGTTGTTGCAGCATTATCGAGATAAATTTTTTTGTTCATTGATTTTTCCTCCGTTTTAATTAGTATACCCGTTATTATGTTCAAGCACCAATTGCATAAATATCCATTAAATATTTGCACATGAGCCTAGTACCTATTTTTTGTTATTCCTAAGTTTATTCAACTTTCTCTATCATATCAAATAACGATATATTATCTATAACATTATTTATACTTGATTCTATTTTTTCCCAAATTGTTCTGGTCGCACAAATTGCCTCTCTTGAACAAGTTTCCTTACTGACACAATTTGAAGCAGTTATTTCTCCTTCAAGCGCTCTAAGTATCATTCCAACCGTTATATCCTTAGGTTCTTTTGCAAGGCTATATCCACCTTGGACTCCTCTTGTTGACTTTATATATCCTGCTCTTTTAAGCTTTCCAAAAAGCTGCTCTAAATAATTTTCTGATATTTCATATTTGTCACATATTCTTTTCAACGGAACAGGACCATCACCATATGACAATGCTAATTCAAATGCAGCCTTTAAACCGTATCTGCCTTTTGTTGATAAAATCATAAAACAGCCTCCAATCTCTTTAATTGAATTTATTATACAATACCCGACTAATCTTGTCAACATTAGTTTTAAAAAAATTTTTAAATATAAATAATGACTTAGCAAAGAGTTATGAATTGAAACTCTTCGCTAAGTCATTATTTGCTGTAATATTTTTTTGTATCAAACATATAAATTAAAAGAATAATCATACTTGTATTTGCCTATAAGAATAAGTTCCATTTACTCTTGATACCTCATAGACATTATCTATTGGGTATTGATAGGATGAATCTAATACATCAAGTAATGTGCCATAATCGTATGCAACGATGCACAAATCACACTCTGTCTTTATCGCAAATGGGACTGAAGCCAATTTTATGTTTTTAATTCTTAAACTTTGAAGTCTGCTATAAGCAGCCATGGTGTAATTACCATACCTAAAGGTTATAATGTAATGCTCCATTGTATCACTCCTTTACACTAAATTATTAAGAATATAACAAAATGTTACAAAAATTAATAAAATTATAATTGTCACAATTCTAGCCTTACACAAAAACCACTATACAGGCTATGGAAATAATTTCTGATATATAGTTTAATATTGAATATTTATTTAGAGGTGAAATACTATGTTCTTTTTACAAAGCGATTTAAACAATTCGCAAACTATGATAGTTCAATCAGTTTTAAAAAAAATGGGTTTCTATAACGGAAAAGTCAATGGTGTCTATAACTCTAACCTCGAAGAAGCAGTTAGACAATTTCAAGTTCAAAATGGAATTTTGGCAGATGGTATTGTAGGACCTGTTACATATAAGGCTCTTGAAAAATACATATTAGGTTATACATATTACAAAATTCAACCAAATGACACATTATATAACATAGCTGAAAAAAATCATTCCACAGTAAACTTGATACTGTCAGCAAATCCAGGCATAGATTCAAGCAGCTTAATACAAAACACTGTAATAACAGTGCCTTTTAATTATAATGTTGTAATGGACGACATAAAATACACATATAACGTTATGTGGTACAACATTATGGGGCTTATACAGAGATATCCTTTCTTAGATGCAAGCAGCATAGGTAAAAGTGTTCTTGGCAATGACCTATATTTAATTAGATTTGGAAGTGGACCTAAAAAAATACATATAAACGCCTCTCATCACGCTCTTGAATGGATAACCAGCGTATTTATAATGAAATTTATTGAAAGTATATCAAAGGCATACGTAAATGGCGAGTATATAGATGGATACAACATCAGAAATATATTTGATACTCATACATTTTACATTGTACCAATGGTTAACCCTGATGGAGTTGATTTAGTGAACGAGGGTTTGCAGCCTAATAACCCATATTATAATGATTTAATCATGTGGAATAAGACAGGAAGGCCATTTTCAGAAGTTTGGCAAGCGAACATAAGGGGAGTTGACTTAAATCACAACTATGATGCTGCATGGCAAGAATCAAAAAATGCAGAAAAAGCACTTGGCATAACTGGGCCAGGTCCAACAAGATATTCTGGAGAATATCCATTTTCAGAGCCTGAAACACAGGCAATGAGAGACTTAACGCAAAGTGAAGATTTTTATTTAGCCTTAGCATATCATACTCAGGGTGAGGTAATTTATTGGAATTTCATGAATCTAGCCACACAAAGAGACCAGGAAATAGGAGATATTTTAGCAAGAGCAAGCGGATACGACTTAGATACAGCAAGTGGCGTTGCCTCATATGCTGGTTATAAAGATTGGTTTATAAAGGATTTTAGAAAGCCTGGCTATACCGTTGAAGCAGGAAAAGGTAAAAATCCTCTGCCAATAACTCAATTGCCAAGAATTTATGAGGATAATATGCGACTTATTTTAGCTGCCACTACAGTTTAATAGTAAATTAAAAAACAAATTAGCTAAGAACTCTCTCATATAGTTCTTAGCTAATTTGCTTTTTATCTATTAATTTATATATCTACTTTCCTCTTCGATTTCAAAAACATTTAACTGCTCTTGCAGAATTTCTATATTATCCTCATATTCTTCTATACTTATTTGCTTTGTATTCAACATGAAATTCAAAGTGTTTTTTCCGTCTGCATATAAATACATTTCTTTGCATGGAACTATATCATTTCTTCTAAAATCTTGATATTTCGATTTGTAAGCTTCTATGTTTATTTGCCCATGCTTTAAATTAGTAACTGTACCAGTTAAGTTAAGTTCATTAATTTTTATACCATGGTCATTAAAATAATTCCTTATATGTCGTATAAATACATAATGATGTTTTTTAATTTCAAAGGAAACATCTGCATTAAGCATATTATTATCTATATCATCATTAAAAAAATCTATATTCATATCATATTGTTTTTTTAAATCAAATTCAGCTATATCAATCACAGAAGATAGTTTTTCCATTATATCACTGTCTGTAATTTTTGTATTCTTTAAATAATATTTCATAATATCATGTACTCCTTTCTGTTATTACTTAAATTTTCGTTTCGTAGGGCTTTAGTTCTGATTCACCCGTTTTGTACATTAACCTTACTGACTAATCGACATTCAAATATTCTATAAATTTTTTCATTCTCGCTTCGTAGCCAGATTCTTTTGGTTCATAAAATTTTGTTTTTACCCCGTCTGGTAAATATTGTTGTTTTACGTAAAATTTATCGTAATCGTGTGGATATTTATATCCTATTCCATGCTTCAATCTATCTGCACCTTTATAGCTTGCATCTTTTAGGTGATTAGGCACTTCATTTGAACACTTTTCTATTGCAGCCAAGGCTTTATCCAATGCCATATATGAGGAATTGCTTTTCGGTGCACAGGCTATATATACAACTGCCTGTGCCAATATTATTCTGCCCTCTGGCATCCCTATAACTTCTATAGCATTAAAAGCATTTAGTGCTACCTCTAAGGCCCTAGGGTCAGCGTTGCCTACGTCCTCTGAGGCTGCTATAACTATCCTTCTTGCTATAAATTTGGGGTCTTCTCCGACCTTAATCATTTTAGCTAGCCAAAATATGGCTGCATCCGGGTCTGAACCCCTCATACTCCTAATAAATGCAGAGATAGTATCATAATGCTCATCACCTTTTTTATCATATGTGAGCTTTTTACTTTGTATACACTCCTCGGCATCTCTTATGGTAAAATTTATAATATTTTTATCGTCTGCCTCTGTAGTTGTTATGCCAAGCTCTAATGCACTAAGAGCCTTCCTAACATCTCCGTTTGAGTTATTTATTATATGCTCGAGGCTTCCAGCTTCGATGTTAATACTTAAATTGCCATAGCCTCTTTCTTTATCAGATATTGCCTTTAATAAAACCTCTTTTATATCATCACCGGTTATCCTTTTAAATTCGAATACAAGTGACCTTGATATAAGAGCAGAATTTACTTCAAAGTAAGGATTTTCAGTAGTTGCACCTATTAAAATTATCGTACCGTTTTCTACATAGGGCAAAAGTGCATCCTGCTGAGTTTTGTTAAATCTATGAATTTCATCAACAAACAATATAGTTCGCTTGTTATACATTGAAAGACTGTTGATTGCTTCATCAATTTTTTCTTTTATATCCTTTATTCCACTTGTAACTGCATTAAGGGTTGTAAAATTGTTATCAGTTGTTTTTGCAATTATCTTAGCCAGAGTTGTCTTTCCTGTCCCAGGAGGCCCATAAAAAATCGCTGAAGTTAGCTTGTCCGCCATAATTGCACGGTTTAAAATTTTTCCCTTTCCAACTATATGAGTTTGTCCAACAAAATAATCAAGACTATCAGGTCTCATTCTTTCAGCTAGAGGTCCTAGGCTTTTGATAGCTTCAGCATATTGCATCTCGAATATATTCATACTCAATCCTCTAATTTTCGCAAAATCGTATATTTAAAGCTCTTTCTTGAAGATTCTAGTTTATCATACTTTTTCAAAATAAAAAACGATACAATCAAAGACAAAAGTCCAATCAGTGCTGCGTATATTTGTCCGTTTTCATCTTTTATTAAAGAGCTTACTAAAAATATTACAGCTACCATAATAACAAGCGGTAAACCGTATAAAACAAATGAATATTTTACTACACTTACATCTTCAGAAGAAATCTCAACTTCATCTCCAACCTCTATATTAGGTATAATATCAGCCTTTATGTCCATATCAGGAACATTACAGGCAGAGCTACAGCCTTTGCAGTTATCTCCACACATAGACCTTCTTTTTATTGAAACTATGGCAGTATTGCCATTAATTTTCTTTATCCTACCATTTTGAGTCATCTTTAATCACTTCCCTACTATTTTATTAACTTAGGCTTTTACACTATAGCATCAATTACAAAATCAATATCCTTCTTAAGAAAATTACAAATATTCTCTTGCGTTAATTTTTCTTATATGACAGTAGATTGCCATCCTTTTTTATACTGTAAATATTATTTCAGATATTTTCAGCCTTGATTGTCAATCTTATCAAGTGAGGAATGTAATTGCCTGCTTAAATTAGTTATATCATAAATATCAAAATCAATCAATACCATATTACATATGAAACTTCTGGTAATAGCCTAAGAAGTATAGCTATCAACTCCGCCAAGTCCTACAATCAAACCTTTAGATTTATTTATATTTTCAACTGCATCATCGCCATATATCAATCTTAATCGTTATTTTTCATATTTCAAAGCAATCAACTGTATATATAATATAAAAATCTGCTTTTGAGAATCTTTATTAATTATACAATAAAATTTGATATATAACAATAGAAAAGTCCTGCAACAATTTTTATTTATAATTATGAGTTTTGATGGTATAATTTCAACTTAAAATCAAATTATAAATTTCTGTATTTTGGACCATAGCTCATATCAATGGACAAGTTGTCATATTTTTTTCATTTTTTAATATGATAACTTGTCCGTTGTATTTTAAAGAAATCAGTGATAAATTATATGTATTAAAAATAACAAAAAATTATTTGAAAGGAATTTAAAATATGAAAAATTTAAAAAAATTAATAGTTTTTATATTGACACTTAGTCTTTTGTTATCATCACTTACAATGTCCATTTATGCTTATGAAATTAACTATGGAGATAATGGAAATTCAAAAAATGACATTAGTCCCTGTAGTGATATGCCTGATAAACATAGTAATAATAGTTAAATATTAACTAGTTTATTTTTCAAAAATTTTTCTATAAGTTTATCATCTATGAATTGACTAATTGATAATGCTTGTTCAAGTTTATCCTTATATAAATAGATTTCATGAGGCTGCATTTCTTTTTTGTCAGCCTCAAATCTTTTTTTTAAATTGAAAGCTTCATTATATATCAATCTTCCTATAAACTTACTTCTCCTGCACTTTAAAGACTCATAAATTGTTTTTTCTGCTATTTCATCTGATTTATCATAATTTCCCACATCACCCTGTAGACTTGCATATAATGTCATTACTAATTCATATGTTATGATATAAGTACTTATATCAAGATTAAAATTATTGTAATAATTTTCACACCAAGCCAACCATTTCATAGCATCTTCATTTTTACCTTCTTTCTTATAAACCAAAGCTATGTTATAGATAAGCAAAATTTCTCTTTTAGTAAAATATTTTTTAGTATTAGAAAATATATCATCTTCAGTTAGAGTAAGTTCTAATGATTCAGTAAATTTATTTATAGTTTCTTTATTATTTATCTTATTCAAATTATACAATATCACAGTCTCATATAATCCCAAATATTGTTTATTTAATTTACTTGATAAATCAATATTATTTTTAAATTCTTCCAAAGTTTTATATGCTTCTTCATATTTGTCTAAATCTATTAAACGAGATAATTTCTTCTCCAATTCATATGCTTCATAATTACTACAATCAAAAACATATGCTTGAGATTCTCCTAATATACCTAAGGCTATAAAAATATTATTTATTGTATGAGAATATGAATTTATACCATCACTCTCTATTCTTTCTAAGGTTTTCATACTAACTTTTGCTCTAACAGCTAAATCCTCTATAGACATACCAAACATTTTTCTTCTTATCTTTATTATTTCTCCTACAGAATATATTTCTCTGTTATGATTTAGAGGATACCAATGATATGGTTCTTCGATAAGATTATATTTTTTAAAAAACATGCTAAATAATTTTTTTTCTTTTTCATTTCTTACTTTTAGATTTATATATGAGTTCATACATCTTATGTCATCTTCAGTTTTTCCTTCTTTATTTTCATATGAGTTTATTATATTATTTAATGCTATAGCTTTATTTTCTATAATCTCCTCAACAAAATATAACTTTGAGCTTCTTTGTAAATGAAGTATTGATTTATTGCAATTTTTTAATAAAAGTATATCTTCATTATTAGAAATCTGTTTTTTGGCAAGTAAACAAGCAATCTTCGAATATAATTTTGCTTTAATTATGCCATCAAACTTAATTTCTTTATTATCAATATTATTATCTTGAATATAATTTAATATTTCATTATATCTTTTTTGTACAGATTCACAATTATACGCCTTCTCTTTGTAGCTTAAACATTCTATCATAAAAAACAACTCGTTATAGCTTAATAAAAGACCTCTTAATGATATGTTTTCAAAATTATGAACAGTTATTTCAACTGCATCTTTTAGTTTAAAGTAGATTTTTTCAAAATCTTCATTTTGTAGCTGCATTATTCTTGCTTCCATCAACAATACAAATCTTTCGTGAAGCTTGTCAATATTTTTGGTAGCATCCCTAAATTCCTGTATTTTTACCTTTGCTTTTTGAATATCTTTTGCCTCTATTAAATATATGATTTCATAGCACATATTAAATGTTTTATATTCTTTCTTTGACAAATAATTTTCAAAATCACCCTCATTTATACCAAGCCTTTGTAAAAATAAATCTAACATCAGCTTGCTTATATATTTCCCCTTATTAATAAATTCTGAAAAATAACTTTCAGTACAAATTCCATAGCATAGTTTTTTTGCTGTGATATTTCTACTATTGCATATTCCCTTTATAAGCTGTCTTATATTCAGTAATTTATCAGTGTCCTTGTTGTCATTGTTATTATGTACTATGCCTATGTTTTTTTCAACATTTTTAGTATTAACAGTTTTTGCCACAAAGCTCACTTCCCCTTTATAAATTTTTATTATCCTTATTTTAACAAATTTAGACTATTCATGCAAACAAAAATGATGTGTAACTTATTCTATATTTTACTAATTTTGTCAAATAAAAAACTTATAAATATTAACATTTATAAGTTTTTCTACAATTCTATTTTATTATTTTTTTACATAGTACCATAATACTGAACTGCGTTTAAATCTATTGTATAATCAACCATGTCACTCGTTACTTGATCATGGGATATTATAATAATAATTCTTTCATTTTTTAACTCTTGTATATATTTGTAAAACTCAGCTTTACTATCCTTATCCATAGCGGAGGTTGGTTCATCAAATATTAGTAAAGACGGATTTTTGATTAACTCTCTAATTATTGATAATTTTTGTTTTTCACCACCAGATATATTAGTTGAATTTTCATTTATAATTTGATTAAATTTGTCCTCCTCAGAATTAAGAAATTTTTCCAGACCAATTAATTTTATATATTTGTTTAATACCTCAATATCATAATCATTAGAAAGTGTTACATTGTTTATTATTGTATCTTCAATCAATATAGGATTTTGCTCTACAATTCCAATTAGATTTTTTCTTATTTTATTCATGTCCAATAATTTTATATCTTTATTATCATAACATATATTCCCCTCATACTTATCCTCATATAAGCCTATCAATAAGCTTATAAGCGTACTCTTACCTGCTCCGTTGTCACCTTTAATCCAATAAATATTTCCTTTTTCAAATTTATAACTTAAATCATTGATTATAAGCTTTTCATCGTATTTAAAATTTATATTATCTAGTCTAATACTATTAATCTCACTTAAATTATCGCCATTGCTAACAACACTAGGTCTATCTAACAACTCTTTTATTCTATTGTACGAAGCTAAATTCGTTTGGTAGCTTTCACCAAAAGAAGCAAAAAACATTAATGAATTCATTGTTTTATCAAGATAACTGGATAATATATAAAAAGTTCCTATTGTCATATTGCCTTTTATAATATTAATTCCTCCAATAATAAATAATACAAGTTTTGTTGTGATTGATAACAGCATCATAAATGAACTATATAAATTTGTCAGTTTTTGAGCATTCATAAGTTTTCTGTATACCATTAAGAAAGCCTTATTTAATGCTGAAAAAAACACATCTTCAATTGAATGTGACTTTATAAATTTAGCATGAGAGATTTGATTATTTACATTGGCAAAATATCTTGATTGCTGTTCTCTAAGTTAAATATATGCTTTGTATATTGGTTTTTTAAAAATTTTATAAAGTAAAACATAAAGCACTGCTATAATTATAATAAATATTGAAATTTTATAATCTGTTTTCACAATGAAAACAAGCGAAATTGATAATCCTACCAAATTTAGTATTATACTTGCTATTATACTAAGGCAGAAATGAATTATATCTTTTGAATCGTTTTTTATTCTTTGACTTAAATATGAGCTATTCTCATTTTCTAAGTCTAATAAAGATACCGTATGAAGATGCTTTAAAATATCAGTACATAGTAAAAATCCACTTTTTGCTTCTATATTAACTCTGATATAAGTCGAAAGATATGAGAATAAAACATTAGATAAATTTACAATTAAATAAATAGTAACATAATTTATTAGAAAATTAATATTTTTTACATAAACAATATTGTCTATAAATTTTCCAGATATTATAGGCATAATTATAATAAACATCCCAATTACTATATTCATAAAAATATACGAATAAAACTTAAAATTATATTGTTTTATAAACTTCATACTAAATTTAAACATCATTCCACCTCATAATGATTTTTATATAAAAAATTTTATTTTTTATTAGTAAATATTTATTTAATTTACACTCTATCTCTCACTGCTATAGCAATATCTTCTTATAATTGAAAACAAAAATTTCGC
>DCPV01000095.1 GCA_002323775.1 Firmicutes bacterium UBA1535
ATCCGTATGGATAATGGTCAGCACTTATAGCTATAACTGTTTTGTCTAAAATCCCCTTTTCCTCTAACTGTTTAAGTAAACTCTCCATAGCCCTATCAAGTTCTATATTGCAAGCTAAATACGCTCTTACTGGTTCTGAAGCCTCCAAATGCTCGACAAGTTCTTTATTCTTACCAGCGATATAATTTCCATAGAAAGTATAGTTTTTATGACCGCTTACAGTCATATAATAAGTGTGAAACTTTTCATCATTTATATATTCCGGCACTGTTACGTCTATCATTTCTAAGTCTGATTCAGGCCATGTATCCTTTATCTTTAGTCCATTTCCAACACCCTTGTAATCATAATTCATATTAGGGTGAGAAATATCTCTCCCATAATATTTATAAGAATGATTATGATATGCACGTGTTGAATATCCAAGATTTTTAAATTGACTACCCATTACAAACGGTAAATAATTTTTATTTTCACCTGACTTTAAAAAGCTCCAAATCCCAGCCTTTGGTATCAAACCTTGACAAGCTACATATTCCCCATCTGAAGTACTGACTCCCCATATAGGAGTATAAAAATTATTAAATACAAAACTTTCATTAGCCATTTTATATAAGGTAGGAGTTAACTCCTTATCTATGGCTAGATGCGAAAAGCCCTCAGCAGTAATCATTATAAGATTATAATCTTTAAATATGCCTGTGTATTTATTTTTATTTGTTGGTTCAACTGATGAAAAATATTTGTGCATTGTAATTATGCTTTTATCAGTTTCATTTTCTATTAATTTATCAAAGTCTATATCCATAATATTGGGTTCTTTTCCAAACTCATCAGAAATTTTTCCTATTACAGCTAAATCCTTTTTATTAAATATAACTTCTATACCATACTTTTCAAGTTCCTTAATTCCTTTGACATAATTATTTTTATCATTGCCTGAAGGATTATTCTCACTGCCATCAGGTTTATTAGTTCCATCAGCATTATCATCAATAAAATTAATGATATCATCAGTTTTATCATTATTATCAACATATTGTCCTAAGTCTGATGATTTATCATCACTTGTATTTTTAAAAACCATATTTCCTAAATCTTTTTGAATAAGCTTCAAAATTCCAAACTTATTGATAAGCAAATCCGGAACACTTGCACCATAATAAATATCATAATCAGAGTTTATGTCCTTACCACCCATGGCTAAAACGATAAATATAATAAAATTAAGTAAAATTACAGATGCTGCAATTATCAATTTTTTCTTAATTATTATCTTATTAAATATTATTTTTGTTCTTTTGAATAATAAAACAAACACAGGAACGAATAACAGCAATAAAACAAATAAATTTTTTACTATTGCTTCAATTGCTATATCGCTAAATTCAGCTACTTGACCTGCTCCACCAATCGAATACAATATCATAGGTGTATAAAACAGCTTGTAATAAACAAATTGAACACAAACTATAAAACACAGAAGAATTGTAAAAATTCTTGATATGATTTTATTAAGTTTTTCATCAAAAAAAGTACATATTAAATAAGCTGTCAACCCAAGCATCGATGAGTATAATAATAAATATATTATCGATACATCAACACTTTTCTTAAGTCCAAAAAACCTAAAAATAAGCTCAAGATAAAAAATGCTTATTGGAAAAAACAATATTGAGCGTATCGCTTTTTTAATATCAATATTCTTTACTATTTTATTAATATTGGTTTTTATTTTATTTACTTTATTTGTCTTAGTCACTATAGCTGTTTTAGCCTTATAATTTGCATTATTTTTAAATTTATTTTTTGACCTATTTTTTACTTTATTCTTCAATTTAAGCTACCTCTATATATAAATATTTTAACTTTTGTTGTATATTCATTATGTTTTTATTTATGTTCATAATAAAATTTTTAATCCCTCAAAATCCAAGTAATCCTCTATAAATTGTTTTCTCAACAACTTCGCAGGGATAAACTCATTGTATTTTCCTTTAATCTCTACCATTTCCGGCAATGGTAATTCGTATAAATTCAAATCAGACTTTAATATATCGTAAATTATAGCTTTTAGCTCGTCGGCTGTCCCACTAAAATTCACCTCTAAATATACACAGCTTATCAATGGCAGCTTGCTTTTTATCTTTCGCTGCAACAAGGCATAATGCAGTGTAAAAAGCTGTCTAGTTCCTACCCATGGGAAAATAGCATATTTTGTATCTGAAAGCTGTGTAACTAAATTCTCTAAAACTCCGCTATTTCTTGTAATATATTGAATTTCAACCAATCTTTCACGACATTTTTCACTTAAATATGGATATTGCACATCGGTTTGAAGAATGCTGCGAATTTTTCTTACAAGTGTTGTATGTAGCTCAATTTCAAAATTTACATTCCAATCAACCAATGAAATTCCCGGCACCCTTTTTACAAATATAACCTTTGACTTTATATTAACATCTACAGTCTCCCATGTCAATCCTGCTAATGCAAATCTAATTCCCACAGGATATACCTTATCCACTGTACCGATTGTTCTATTTTCATCTTTTACCAGAAAATATTCTGACGCTATGAATACAGTTAAGAAATGGTGACTATTTACAATTTTTTCACCCTCACGACCTATTATAAGTCCGCCTTGCTCTGTGCGTTGTAAATGACCTATTTCTATCAAATGGCTCAATAAATACTTATAATCATCCTGCGATATATGCTTAAAGCATCCCAAAGACAAAACAGTCTCCGCAAGCCCAGCAGGAGACAATTCACCGCTGCTTTTCAAACAACTCATAGTTTGATGGTATAGTAAATTATATGCGTGATTGTGTGGATATATAGGCTCAATCCAACGATCCTTTGTATATAATTCAATTATAGCAATTGTTCTGATGAAATCCCAATTTATCGGGCCTAATGTATCTGACGGATTGACATTGACATCTTCAACAAAAGTGAATAATATCTGAGCTACCTGTCCACGTCTGCCACATCTTCCAAGACGCTGTGCAAAGCTTGAAACAGACATAGGTGATCCTACTTGAACAGCTTGATCTAGCGAGCCTATATCAATGCCAAGCTCCAAAGTTACTGTTGCTCCGGTAACAATCTTTTCATCAGCAGATTTCATTTCATCCTCTGTGCTTTCACGAATAAATGCTGAGACATTGCCATGGTGTACACGATAAACGTCAGGCGATTTATTTTTCAAAGCAATTTCTTTTAAATTGGCTATAATAAATTCAGTTTCTTCACGACTATTAGTAAAGATTATGGTTTTTTTATCTAATGTCATCTTAAAAAGGTATTCATAATGCTCTCTACTACCCATATCTCCGCCTGTACCAACACTATTACTAATATCACCAGTATTAGCTCCATCACGTTCGTCATGTCGATTTACAAAACGCTCTATATGTAGTTTTATGCGTTTTTTTCCTTCATCGGTTATAGGTGCAGCACAATTGCGATATGTACCTGTATTTAGCCAATTTTGTGCAAGCGTTACATCTCCAAGAGTCGCAGAAAGTCCAATACGTCTTGGGATTATACCAATTAATTTTTGTAACCTTTCCAACAAGCATAAAAGCTGTACGCCCCGAGCGTCTCGCATAAACTGGTGAACCTCGTCTATTATTATGAAACGTAAATCAGAGAACATCTGGATACAAGCTCCACGTTTATTGGTCAGAAGGCTTTCTAATGATTCAGGTGTAATTTGTATTAAGCCCTCAGGATTTTTGATAAGTGCGTTCTTCTTAGTCATTGAAGCGTCCCCATGCCATTTGCATACCGGAATATTTGAATCAACTAATAACTGCTCCAAACGCTTAAACTGATCGTTTATAAGTGCTTTCAATGGTGATATATACATAATCCCGACAGTTTTAGACGGTTTATTATATATCTCTGTCAGAGCAGGTAAAAAGGCTGCCTCGGTCTTTCCAGATGCAGTTCCGGATGAAAGCAAAAGATTATCATCACTATCAAAAATCACTTCACAAGAAGCCACCTGTATACCACGCAGTTCTTCCCACTTATTTTGATAAATAAAGTCTTGTATAAAGGGGGCTAATCTATTAAAAACGTTCATAAATATCCTCCGTTTTGTAATATTTTTATAAATTTATACATTTATAAAATATTTTG
>DCPV01000292.1:0-230 GCA_002323775.1 Firmicutes bacterium UBA1535
CATAAGTGTGTAAGTCCCAAGTATATACATAAGGATTTAAGCTCTCTCTTATCAAGTCATTTGTAAAGGATATTCTTGACTCAACTATACTTTGGTTATAGTCCCTTGAGATATTTTCATCATTTAACAATATCACATCTACTTTAGGATAATCAGCCGGAATATCTGTATATATCTGCGTACTTGGTGCTAAATTCTCAACGTAAAATTGTCTTTTTATCTGTGTAAAC
>DCPV01000292.1:324-6121 GCA_002323775.1 Firmicutes bacterium UBA1535
TGTCTTTTTATCTGTGTAAACTTTTTATCAGATTCAGTTATGTACTGCGATAGTGTCGGCTGTCCAAATTCTTCTTTGACATAGAATACTATCTCATACATTCCTAATTTGTCTGGCTTGTATTTTCTTATTTCATCACTAACAGCTCCACTCTTTATGAGTTTTTCTGCTACTCCATCCTTATCTTCATCGTAATATAGCTTATATGTTGCTACATTATCAGAAACAATATCATCATCATAACTAGCTATATCAAGTGTCATTTGAAGTTCTTCATTTCTTGTGAGTACACTATTCCAAAGTACACAGTATATATCTGGGTTATGGTCTTCTTGCACGTGCATTTTGTATGTGTAGAAATTACTTATATGATAATCTTCAGGGATGTCATCTCGTTCTATATATTGTGGCTTGACTTTACATTCTACTTGTAAATCTATCTCTATATCCTCATAAGGTACTTTTGATATAAACTCTATTTTTTCATCTGTCTTAGTTCCTGTGTATATCTCTTGCCCTCTAATATCAAACAATAATGTTTCGTATGTGCTTCTATCTCTTACATACTTTGGATTGCCATTAGTTATATTATTATATGCAGTATGCAGTCTATTTTCCTTATATGAGCCATTAATGTCAACCTGGACTTTAGCCTTAGTAGAATAAACAAGAATAAATCCTCTCCAATGAAATTCTCTGCCTTTTTCATTTACCCAAAAGATATCATAATCATGAATTTCATGCTCACCAGTTAAAGGGAACAACCACTCACCATTTAACATTTTTTCTTCATCTTCCTCGGATAGAGGCTCGCCATCAAATAGCATAAATCTATTTACAACATTAGTCATATCCGTTTTATCATAAAGCTTAAATTTTTCTGTATCTAACATATAGAAAGGCTCTTCAAGCTCTAGATAAATAGGTGATTCATCACCACTCTCAGGATCTGGAATTTTAGGAATAACTATTGTTCCGACATCACCACCGCTGCCAGGATCTTCTGTTCCTGTTCCATCATTTCCTATAGTTGAAGCTTTACCTTCATTGTATATATGTTCACCATTCTCTTTTGTTTGTTTATATACAACTCTTGCTATACCTTCAAAATCAATTTTTATTTTAGATGTTGTTATTTTGCCATCTTTATCCTTTGTCAGCACACTTGAATAAGCAGAATATGGTATTTCTATTGTAAATTTACTTTGCACAGACACATCCTTGCTATTTAATGTTATCTTTTGCCATTTGTTAGTGAGTTTATCTTTTACTGATAATTCCCAATGGTCTATATCTTGCCTGTTATAATATAAATACTTTCTTAGAAGCTCATCAGTTTCTTGTATATTTTTATCTACTCCATCGAATAAATCATCGTCATTCAAAACCCCCTTGAGTTCTACTTCTACTTTTACTGTGCCTTGTTTTAAAATGTTTTCTATTCCATAGAATATTGGATTACCTATAAACGTAGCTACTACAGGCTTACGTTTCTTTTCAACTTTATCTCTGCCTAAAGAGTTATCCATATACCAAAGTTTATTATCATTTCCCAAGTGGTCCATTCTAAAGTCACCGCTATTATACCATGTTGGCATGGTTTGAATATTTGCATAGTTGTAGAATTTTCCATCACCATTTAAAGGATTAACTAAGCTATAAGGTGCTGCTGCATTTATTCTCGTTCTAAATTCATTTTGAATAATAGTCCCACTATAGGAACTATCAGTTGCTAAGGCTGTAATACCAGATGGATATTTTAAGCGATTAGCATTATAATACTTATTTTCGGGTATTTTTTCCCAAATCCTATAGATATATCTATATGTGTTTTCAGCTCTAGTCATAGCTACATCATCAGGGAAATTAGTATTAGAATACATACTGCCACCTGCTGCATAACCATGCCATCTATATTCACCTTTTACACCATTCTTTGTATAATAACCATTAGCTACAATCTTAAAATCATTATTTTTAATTGTTGTATAATCACCATAGACTATAAGTCCTTTGTCTTTATACAAAGTTAAATTAAGTCTTAACCCACTCTTATCTTTCCATAAAACACCTGCTGGTAGTTTTGTGTATTCATTAGCTAATTCAAATTGTTCAGCAGAATAAAAAACATTGAATTCACTAATAAAAAAAAATAGCATTAATAAAAATGCTATAAATCTCGTTATTCTATTTTTCATCTATATTTGTACTCCTTATCTATTTTAATTTAAGTGATACAGTAAATGTTAGACCACCATCATCATAAGCAATGAAAAAATTACGATTATTTATCATCACCTCTTCACTTCCGCCAGTTATTGATGTGCTTTTTAAAGCGTTATCAAAGATTTTCCAAGCTTTATCAAATTCATCTTCAAACCATACCTTAAACATAGCTTTAAATGTTTTTCCGTAATATGCCATATTAAAGTCATATTTTGAATTGTATGAGTTATATTTACTATCATCAACACTTGCTGAGTGATTAAATAAAATCATTTTATATGGTGCATTCTTATGATGAAATTCAATAGTGCTTGTAGTTAAAGCCCAGTCTGTATGATATACAATCTTATTTAATTCTTCAATTTTTTCTATTTCATCTAATTCGCCATTTTTCAAACGAGTCTCTAAAGTATACATTTCATCATGTTTTCTTTGGTTTTCAAAACCAGTAATCCCAAAAACATTTGAATACATGTTTAACATATACTGTTCAACTCCAGGAGTTTCAGCATCAGCAGCCTTTATAGCTTCTACCAATTCAATCATCTCATTTAAAACTACACCCTTATACTTAGGAGCTATCAATAATCCAGGAGTTTGTTCTGTTGTTTCCATTTCAATGCTCTTAACTCCATCAAGTGTAAGTGCTATTCTTCTTTCTTTATCTATCATTCTAAATATTACTGCTGTAGTTTCAGCTCTTGTTATACTCTTTTGTGGATTTATAAGCTTTAAATTATCTCCTTGCATAATTCCCCAAACGTAACAATCAACTGCATCCTCTTTGTATTTATCTTGTACTAAATAGAAGTCTTTAATAAGTGGCTTAACATGTTCATAATACAAATCAAGAGGTCTTGTTTCTTTAAGTGATAAAGCATTAGCTATAATTTTAGCAGCCTGTTCTCTAGTTAATCTTAGACGATAATCGTTTATAAAGCTTCTATCAACTATTTTTAATTCTTCAGCTCTTTGTATAAACCCATCTGCCCAATAACTACTATCGGTATGCTTAGCGTTATATCCAAGCCCTATAATAACCATCTTGATAAATTCTTCAACAGTAACTGCCCCCTGTGGCTTGAAAGTTCCATCGGTATAGCCATTAATTATACCAAGATTAACCATTTCTTCAACGTCTTTATAAAACCAATCATTTGATTTTATATCACTAAATACAGTGTTAGCATATACCCTATTTACACCTATAAAGCTCGTGAAAACCATTGTTAAAACTAAAATTAAACTAACTATTTTTTTCATATTCCCTACCATCCTTTTTAGATTTTTTCTGCTTGTAAAAAAGCATTTTTAATTACCGTTCCTTTCTTTAATTTTACCATATTTCAGCAAATCTTGCAAGATAAATTTTAAAAACATTTGCTGATATTTCATTAATTTTTCAATATTTTTATCAATTTTTATATGTTGCTTTTTATTGATTTTTTCTTCCAGTAAGCAATCATTTTTTTGCTTCCTGAAATAAAAAAACAACCGTTTTTAACAGTTGCTATTCTCTTGCTATCTCCACTGGGGACAGATAATATTTTATTTAAGTTAAAATTAGCGAAGTTCAAAATTAATTATTGCAATTTTATAATAAAAGTGCTATACTTTACATATAATAAAGAATAAGTAGTTAGCCGATACGGCTGACACTTTATACGAATAATTTAGTCGTAATTACTCTGTTAGTGGCAGGGTAATTACTTTTTTTGATTATCTTTTACTATTAGCAATATTAATGTAGCAAAAGCTATCATTAAAGTTAATGCCTCATACAAAGATAACATCGGCAACACTCCTTTCAGAATGGATTTTTACCTCCTTTCTTTAGGATGTGTCAACCATACCCTGCGCTACTTATTCTTTCTTTAATTTTACCACATTTTATCAATTTTTGCAATATATATTTTAAATATTTTTATTAATTATTTATTGCAATTTCAATATTTACAGTTTTTTCTTTTCAGCTAGCAGCACTAATTATTAATATTATTTCTTCCAGTTTTAGCTACTTATCTAATAAGCTCGTCAATTCACTACTTATGTTCCATTGGAACAGAAGTGCGATACTCTACTCTCCTGTTTCAATCAGTATTGGCTGTATAGTAAGTTAAGATAGCTTTTAATATATTCATTTGTGTCCTCCACAATTTTTATTTTTTATTGAAATATTCATAAGCAGCTGAACGTACTAGCTCTGGTTCTTCTCCTAATATAAAAGAAGATCTAAAATATGCTTTGCCAGCATTTATCGTTACAACTATCGTTGGATGTGTTATATATTTTTTATATTTGAATTTTCCGTTACCATCGTCAAACTCATATTCTACAATTCCGTCAGACATAGAGCTTTTATATTTAAAATAATCGCCCCCTATAAGCTGCCCATCTTTTATTACTCTATAATACAGTTTTCCAGACGAGTCAGTATAATCATCAAAAAAATATGCTGTATAACTTACCTTACCTATTCCATCAAACTCATAATCACCAAGCTTTAGCCAGTATCGGATAACCTGTTCAATAGCTTTTTTGCCCTCATTCTCGTCAAATACTTTTATACCTGTATTAAATTCATCTGGTCGAAAGTATAGCATTGCTGAAGAAGAAGCTTCCTCGGCACAATACTTTAGTACTTGTCTGTCTATTCTATAATTCAAATGGTCTTGCCAGAATACTAATAGAAACAAGAAAAGTATAATAATTGCTAATCCTACTATAAAAGGCTTCATCTGTTTTCCAACCTTTCAGAAGTAGCGATTTTTTCAACTACATAATATCTCGTATCGTTTTGTCCAAAAAAAGGAACAATAAGCTTTTTAAATGGAATTGAAACTCTCAAATATATAATAGACCTATTATCATACTCACTAAATCTATCATAAACATTTGGTCTATATTTGATATCTGGATATCTTGTTGTCATCACACCAATTATTATTTCATCAATATTAACGCCCATTTTTCTAGCTATTTTTTCTCTTAAATCGTTTAGATTATCTTCTGAATAATAGCCATCTTGCTTTGCCTTTTCTTTAGCATTGTTTATTATGTACTCAATCGCTTCTTTACGTTCATAATTAAGCATTTCTAGTGGTATTTGTAAGATAATAGCCATTAGCAAAATAAATACTGCGGTTAATACAATTAATTGTTTCATAATGATAAAGATTAAAAAGCCTAAAAATTACGATAAAAATATTTGATAATATTATTAAACGATAATTAATAGGCTTTTTTTCCTTTCTTTTAATTTTTAGAAGTAATTGCCTTAAGGAGCAGGCTGATAATATTCTGTTCCTTCTTTAAGCTTTTCTTCAGCAGCTTTCTTTATACTTGAATTATCATTTAAAATCAATTTAAATATATATAACCCAAGAAGAATGCAGCCTAGTATTATTATTAATTTTTTCATAGCTCTACTCCATCAGTCAGATTTGAATTTATGGATTCATTTCCTCTATAGCTTTAGTGCCTCTGTCTCTGATTGTTTCAGCACTGCCTTTTAATCCAGTGTTTCCCATTATTATGTGTGATACAATCCATACACCTAATAAAATTGTTC
>DCPV01000164.1:0-2454 GCA_002323775.1 Firmicutes bacterium UBA1535
AATATGTAGATTGTGGATTAGGACGCAACAAGGATGATGATACAAACCCAGATGCAAATGATTTTGAAGGATTAAATCTTAATGACAAAATTGCACTAATAAAGCAAATAAAGAAAGAAGGAGTAGAAATTGAAAATTTTTCTAAACAGATAAATAATGCTGTTAAGGAAGGTGCTATAGGAGTCATAATGTATAGTGAAAATGGATTTGGGTTTTCTGGAATAATTTTAAAGGGTATAACCGAGGATGTACCAGTAATTATTATACCTATAAAAGATGGGGAAATTCTTAAAAATTCTAAAGAAAAAAAGGTAACAGTAGATAAAGATTTTTTTGGCGTAATTGATTATGATTTTTAAAATTATTAAATAACATAGAAACTGTAAAAACAGCGAAAATCAATTTGTTATAGTGATTAAGCTGTTTTTTATTTCGCTTTTTTGTATATTACTACAACAAAAAATAAAAATATTTAATTTATTAATATACAATACTTGTAATTCATGATATAATATAATGATTTTATTTTAAATATTAGAATGTAGTAACTACTGAAAAAATATTTTTATTGTAGTAAAATAATATGGAGGTATTATTTAACATAGCGCCAGAACTTATATTAAGTTGACGAGGACAGAGTAATTCGAAAATTCGGCGGGAACTCTGCGGCAGGCTTGGTCGATAAAATTTCAACAAATATTTTGGGTAACTGAAAAGACAAAGTGAAATTTGAAAGCAATAAATACATATCTAATTGAATTAAATAAAATTAAAATCAATCAAATTTTATTTAAAGGAGAACAAAAATGTGTGGAATAGTCGGATATGTTGGGACAGAAGATGTTAAGGAAATTCTTCTTTCAGGACTCGCAAAGCTTGAATACAGAGGTTATGACTCAGCAGGCTTAGCTCTTATCAATGAAGAAGGAGTTCATATCTTTAAGGACAAGGGAAGAATAGATGATTTAAGGAATATTGTACCTAAAAATGTAAAGAGTAATCTTGGTATTGGTCATACAAGGTGGGCGACACATGGTGTACCTAATAGGGTTAATGCACACCCTCACCAAAGCAGCTCTAGGAGATTTACTTTAGTTCATAATGGTATAATAGAAAATGAGGCTTATCTTAAAACTAGATATCTAAATAGCGTAAAGTTTGAAAGTGATACAGATACAGAGATTGTAGTTGCTTTAATTCAAAAATTTGTAGATGACGGAGAGTCAGTTGAGCTCGCAATAAGACATACAATGAGCGAAATTCAAGGCTCATATGCACTTGCAATCTTAGACAAGGAAGATTCTAATGCTATCTATGCAGCAAAAAACAAATCACCGCTATTGGCGGGGATAGGTCAGGGCTTTAACATGATTGGCAGTGATGCTATGGCTATGATTAGTCGCACCAATATGTTTTATGAGCTAGAGGATAAGGAATTTATAAAAATAACAAGAGAGTCTATTGATATTTATACTATCTATGGAGCTAAGGTAGATAGAAAGCCTTTCAAGGCTGATTTAGACCTTTCTGATATAGAAAAAGGAATTTATTCACATTATATGTTGAAAGAAATCGAAGAACAGCCTTTTGTTATAAGAAAAATAATAAATCAATACAGTGATAAAAACGCTCAGCCTTTTATACAAAAAGAAATTATAGATGATTTTAAAGAGGCAGATAAGGTTTATATAATAGCATGTGGAACGAGTTATCATGCAGGATTAGTTGGCAAGCAGCTTTTAGAAAAAATATCTGGAAAGCCAACAGAGGTTATAATAGCAAGTGAGTTTGTGTATAATATGCCAATGCTTAGCCAAAAACCTTTATTCCTGTTTATATCGCAAAGCGGCGAAACAGCAGATTGTCGTGCAGTTCTTGTTAAAATTAAGAGTATGGGTTACAAATCTCTGACTATCACTAATGTTAAGGGCTCAACCTTATCAAGAGAGTCAGACCACACCTTGCTTTTACACGCAGGACCAGAGATAGCAGTTTGCTCAACAAAGGCATATACAGCACAAATTGCAGTGCTTTCGATATTAGCATCATCAATTAATAATATTATTGCAATAGATGTTTTCAAGGAGCTTAGCAGAATAGCTAATGTTATGGAAAGCCTATGCGATAATAATGAAATTTATAAAAAATTAGCAGATGAATATTTATTTGAACAAAGAAGCTGTTTCTATATAGGCAGACATATAGATTATTTTGTTTGCTTAGAGGCTGCGTTAAAGCTAAAAGAGGTTTCGTATATCCAAACAGAGGGCTTTGCAGCAGGTGAGCTAAAGCATGGAACGATTGCTCTGATAGAAGATGAAACTCCTGTAATTGCAATTATAACACAAGAAGCAATAAATCTTAACACAAGAAGCAATATAAAGGAAGTAAAAGCAAGAGGAGCGAACACCCTTGTTATATCAACAAGAAAATTGAGCAATGACAGCGACCAAA
>DCPV01000164.1:2594-3332 GCA_002323775.1 Firmicutes bacterium UBA1535
TATACACGAAATTTTATCGCCATTAGTTTCAATAATTCCAGCTCAATATTTATCATATTACGCAGCACTTCAAAATGACTGTGACATTGATAAACCAAGAAATTTAGCGAAATCAGTGACGGTTGAGTAATAAATCATAAAATAAATAATGTTGTATAACAACTATAAAAAAGAGGTAAGTAAATATATCTTATCTCTTTTTAGTATTCATATATTTAAAAATGTATTAAAACTAATTTTACATTTGCATATCAAATTTTATTTTAATTTTTAAAAAACATTGACAATTATCGATATGTTGTATATAATAAACATATCGATAATTGTCAATATGAAAGGTGTGATAATAAAATGCAAATTATAGAAAATGTTTGGTTTTTCTTTCAAAATCAGATATTAGGAATGAAGTGGCTAAATAGCTTTGTCGGTAGCATATTATCAGTACTTGGTATTAATGTAACTGAACGAATAGGGGGCAGTATTCAATTTTTTATATATGATACTATAAAAATATTTATATTGCTATCATTTTTAATTTTTATTATATCCTATATTCAAAGCTATTTTCCACCTGAGAGAACTAAAAAAATATTAGGAAGGTTTAAAGGCATTACATCCAATTTTTTATCAGCACTGTTAGGAACAGTTACACCATTTTGCTCCTGCTCATCTATACCATTGTTCATAGGATTTACCCCTCCAGTTTTACAGGTTGGAGTTACATTTTCATTTCTCATT
>DCPV01000158.1 GCA_002323775.1 Firmicutes bacterium UBA1535
GACTGGGCTAAAGCTGATTGTTTTAGGTTTAGATTTCATAACTCTAAAGAAATATATTATCGCAACAACTAAAACAACAACAGCAACAATTCCTATATATTTTTTCATACTACCTCCTAATATTTATGCCCATGCGCCTATTTCACAAAGCTACATAGAACGCCTGTGCATGGGCTAGGTGCATATCCTTTCATAATTTATAATTTCTTTAAGCTTATAAAATTGGCTAAAGCCTTTAAAAGCTTTATATTTATGATTATTATAAATATATTCACTGTTGTTTTTAATTATGTGAAAAATAAAAATTAAATAATAAGTCTTCAAATATTAATTTTAATTATCACCTCTTTTGCTTTAGAGCAAGCAATAATGTCCCTCTCTGTATTTTTAAACAAATCATAGAATTCCTTTGTAGTATCTATATAAATATTTTCAATTTCAGTTTTCATAGACAAATTATTTTCTGATTTATACTTTCTCATATCCGAAATTACTGCTTTTAATTTTTCACCAAAATTTATTATACTGTCATCAATATTATCAATATTTAACCAAGCAGAGATGTGTATAGATTCTTCCTTCTCATGCTTCCTGAAAAACTCTTGATAAATATATTCTGTTATATGAGGTACAAATATTGCGTATAACTTTAAAATGCCTAATAAAGCATAATATAAAGCATGTTGAGCCGAGCGTCTTTCCTCATAACCGTGAATTTCAGGCTGATATAATCTTTCCTTTACTATTTCAACGTAATTGTCACAAAAATCCTTCCAAAACAAATCATCAATTACATGCTTAGCTAAACCTATTTCATATTCATTTAAAAATGATACTGCCTCTTTAATAGTGCTGTTTGTTTTTTCAATAATCCACCTATCAACTGGTAAAAGTTTTGGCTTTATACTAAAATCTATATCTTGTAAGTGGGATATAGCAAATTTTGACGCATTCCACAGCTTTGTAATAAATCTGCGAGATATAGTTAATTCATCCAATGAGAAAAATGTATCTGTTCCAAGTCTGGAATTAGCAGCCCAATACCTCAAAACATCTGCTGAATTATTTTTTATAAGTTCAGTTGGCGACATATCAGAATTATTTTTTGATTTACTTATTTTTTCTCCTTTTTTAGCTAAAACAAAGCCACAAATCATTATATCATTCCAAGGTATCTCTCCAGTATGATATAGACTCTTTACAATTGTATAAAATGCCCATGTTCTAATAATTTCATGCGCTTGAGTTCTCATGCTCATGGGTAATATAACTTCATTTAGATTATCACTTTCCCCATATTTTGCATTAATTAAAGGGGTTACTGAAGATGTTGCCCAAGTGTCAAATACTGAGCTTTCTGGGATAAACTTAGTGCCGCCGCATTTACATTTGCCCTCATACACTGTTTCAAGTGGATTTATTGGCAATTCTTCAATTTCTGCAAAAACAGGTTCACCGCATTTCTCACAATACCAAACTGGAAATGGAACACCAAAGTATCTTTGTCTTGAAATGCACCAATCCCATTTTAAGTTTTCAACCCAAGATATATAGCGATTTTTCATATGTGCAGGATACCAGTTAATTTTATCTGCTGCTTTTAAAAACAATTCCTTATCTGTCAATATATCTATATACCACTGTTTAGAAGGTATAATTTCTATTTCCTTACCACAACGTTCATGAACAGAAACCGTATGATTTATATTTTCTGATTTTATTAATAGATTTTCTTCATTTAATAATCTTATTATTTCTTTTCTGGCTTGCGATAGCTTTAAACTGCCAATATACGGAACTTCGCTATCTATATAGCCATTAGGTAAAATTACCTTTCGATACGGCAAGCTATATTTTTCAAACCACTCTAAATCCGTACTATCTCCAAATGTAGCACACATTACAAGCCCTGTCCCTTTATCCAAGCTAACCTTATCATCTGCCATAATAGGAATTTCATAATTGTATAAAGGCACTATTGCATTTTTACCAATAAATGACTTATATCTTTCATCATTTGGATTAACAAACAAGCATACACAGCCATATAATAGCTCTGGACGAGTTGTAGCAACAATTAATTTGTCATTACCAACAATAAAGCTAATATAATTAAATGTTGAATCTACATCCTTTGTATCTAGCTCAGCCTGAGCTATTGAAGTCTGACATTCTGTGCACCACAATACAGGAGACTCCTTCATATAGGATTTTTTCATTTTAACAAGCTCTAAAAATGAACGCTGTGAAATTTTTTGTACTAATGGACTAATAGTTTTATACTGTAAATCCCAATCGACAGAAAATCCCAACGATTTCCATAGCTCTTTAAACTCCATCTCGTATTTATCCGTTGTATTAATGCACTTCTCAATAAATTCACTACGATGTAAATTCTTTGCAATTATACCTTCTTCCTTTTCAACCAATCTTTCAGTTGGCAAGCCATTATCATCAAATCCAAACGGGTAAAATACATTATAGCCCTGCATACGTTTAAACCTTGCTATCATCTCTGCTTGAGTATATGAAAACATATGACCAATATGCAGACTTCCGCTTACAGTTGGCGGCGGTGTATCTATTGAATAAATCTCCTTTCCATCAACTCTCTCAAACTTATAAAACTTATTCTTTTCCCAAAACTCCTGCATCTTTTTTTCTACAATTTCATGCTGATAATTTTTCTCCATATTTATACCTCCGTATTTTTTCACTGAAAACAATAAAAAAACGCCCTAAAGTAATCTAATTACCTTAGGGCGAACGTAATGTCCGTGGTACCACCTA
>DCPV01000072.1 GCA_002323775.1 Firmicutes bacterium UBA1535
TTCCGATCTGTCATATACAACTCTTGCACTATCCTGATTACCTTTATAGCCGTTCTTAAACAAGCGCTCAACCAACAAGTTTTTATCCTTGTTATAGTAGACTTCAACTTTTGCCATATCTAAACCACTAGGCTTTTTTGTACTCATTAAACTGCTGATGTCGTTAAGATAATTGGCTCCTAATTCTTTATTGATTTGTTCTTTACTAATCAAATTTGTGTTACTATAAGTGATTTTGTAGTCTTTACCAGCAACATATTTTTTGGTACTCGATGATGCTTTTTCTGAACTAGCAGATTTTGTGGGCGCAGTTACAATTGTCGTTGTACTACGATTAGATAGATTGTACACATAAATGCCTAATACAATAATGACCACACCTAATAGAGCAATAATTCCATAAAGCACTTTTTTGTTTCCAGCATTTTTCTGATTATCTGACATATAACTTCTCTCAAATTCTGATTTCAATATGTCCATTTTAACACGCCACCTTTCTCATTATCTTTTTCGATTATTTTACGCATCTGCTGGGACTGCCCCAACTTGCCCTATCGTTTGATTGACGATGCCTTAATAAAAGCATGTTTAACCATGCTCTTTAAAATTTTTTTCTTACAGTATCATGTACTGCTTTGAATTACTATTAACACGCTTTCCCTGATACAATTGATTTTTCCGAAACCAAAACTGCCAAACATAAGTCACTAAATACCTGATCGTTGTTTCAAATGGTAGATTATCTCTTTTAAGTTGACGGTCTAAATAGTAAACAGCTACTTCACCGACTATGATTAACCCAAACCCTAAACTAAGATATTGCATGTGAAACCAACCTAAGACATAACTAATGAATGCTGTGATGATTAACGTGATTGAAAACAAGTATAGAAACCTTGTGTCAACCATAATCGGTAAACGCATACCCTTACCAATCTTACTAAACTTCGCTGAATTGATATAAACTCGTCGATAATTAAACATCTTAACCACCAATACCCTTAACCCAATTTAGCAAAGCATTCAAAATACCACTAAACGCCTGTAAACTATTTTGCGGTCCATTGACGAAGAAATACACTAATGCACCAATAAAAATTGACATCCACATATCTTTAGATTCATTTTTGCCATAATGCATCAACGCACGTCCACTAGCAATAACAACCGTACCAACTAACAATAAAGGTTTAATTGAATTATAAAAGTCCAATCTGATACCCCCTTTCTAAGCTTGTAAAAACTGCGTGACAAAATAAGTAGAATTTTGCTTTTTAAGTTCTAAGTAAATTGTCTGCACTTGCGTAATATCTGAACCATGTACTTTAACTGTGATTTTAGTAATGACAATTGGTTTATCTGCTGAACCAGTGACTTTAATATCACTCTCATCAAGGTTAACCAAATCTACTGCATTATCTAAGCCCACAGGGTTATTCATGAACAATGACATATCCTTAGTTGAACTAGAGACATATTTTTGTACGAATTGCTTGGTAAACTTTTGAACCTTTGCCGTGATCGCTTCGTCATTGATTGTTTTACCAGTCTTATCAAATCTAGCTTTACCCACTTGACCAACACTATCAATCTCATTAGCCACATAAGGTAAACCAATCACAGTCAATTTATCATTATCTTGTGTATAAGGCACATTAACGGTCATAGCGTTCTGCTTACCGTCATTATCAATCTTGAGATTATATTGTGCCGTTTTGATACTATCCACAGTAAAAATACCGTTCAATTTAGCTTGTAACAGCTTCATATCTTCGGTATTAGTCGATGATGATAAAGTGACATTCTTAGCAAAATAAGGCGTAACCTTATCTAACCATGCATCATTTTTGGTCTTATCAAACGTATAATAAGCGGTCACAAAGTTTGCCAAGTATTGTCCCACAATTGGGTTATAACTGGTTGTCCCTGCACTAGCTTTATCAAGTCTGGTCGTAAGATTAGTGATGTTATGCCTTAATTCACGGTTTTTAATCGCTACACCATTGGCTAGGACTAAAACATAGGCAAAATAAAGCACTAAGATAATCAATAAACCAACAACAATTTTACGTACTTTGCTCAAATTATAAACATGTGCTTTTGGAATTTTTACCGCTTTATCTTTTTGTTTCTTTTCATACTCAAAATTCACTTTGAGTTTCGGGAGACCACGCATTTCACACCCCCTTTCGCTATTTTTGTATCACATTATTACAGATGCTTACGCTTGTAAATCAAACCACCCAAAGCTACTAGACCAGACATTGCCAATGCTAAGATACCATTACCACCCATAGATGACTTTTCTGTGGCATGTGTTAATGGCAATGCTTTAGCCACGGCATCGTCAAGTTTTTGCTTTGCTTCAACAACTGGTGCTTTTGTCGCATCTTTGTTATTAGCAGTTAGTGCTTGATTATAAGCTTCGACTGCACGAGCAACACTAGGTACACTAGCAAATTGTGTTGGCACATCAACAACGTTTCCTGAATTATCAGGTGTTACTTCAACTGGCTTAACATGGTTGACTTCGCCTTGATTGTTTGTATCAGGCCTTGTTGGTGTTAATGGTACGGTGTTATTGTCGCTTGATGACCCATTGCCACCAGTCGTTGAACTATCCGTACCGCCACCATTTGATGATGAACCATTGTTATCACTTGATGAGCTTGAACCACCATTATCAGATGAGGAACTGCCA
>DCPV01000211.1 GCA_002323775.1 Firmicutes bacterium UBA1535
AAATTTGATATTGAGGAATAAAAATTATGAGTTTGATTGAAATTACAAAGGATTGCTATTTATATCATTCGAAAAACACTGAAATGATTGCTCTAGTTTCTAGCATCTTTTTTGATGAATCTAAGAATAAGAGATATTTAGAATTTTATGACTTAGACTTTATTGAAGAATTAAAAAAAAGATATAGGTTTTTGCATGAAATTTTAAATGAATTAAATAACAATGGAATGTCGCTTTTGGAGCTGCTGTTTAACAAAAAAGAAGCTGATAATAAAGTAACAGATTTTCCAATAAATGATTTTGCAAATTTAGACGAGTATGAGAAATACCTTTTAGATATGGATGCTGAAAGCTTTTTCTATACATTTTTTGCAGAGTATATTGACAGGAATATCATAAATGGTGCCTTAGGTAATTTGCATAAATTAAGTGAATTATACGAAGAAAAAACTTATATAACTAAAAGCTTTATTGGACTTAAGACATTTATTGATAACAGAGAAATTTTTATAAGAGATTTTTTTAGTTGTGCAAGGGATTTACAAGGTGCTGAGTTTGATAATGGAGTTAAATATGTTGAAAGTATATTTGATGCTGAAAGACAAAGGTTTGAAAAGTCTTTAAAAAAAGACGTTCCCTTGGAAGTATCACAGCAAATCATGGGAAAAACCTTTCACAACAGAGGTCCATATAAAAAGTTTATATTTATGCCAAGTGTATTTTCACCGTATAAAGCTATTAGGTTTTTTTATGATTATCAAATATTAATTTATTCTGTAGGAAAAAGTGAATTTACAAATGCTGATGCGATTAATAAGCTAAAAGCGATATCAGATGAAAGTAGATTAAAAATCATAGAAACTTTGAAAAAAAATGGTCCAATGATAGGAAAGAATTTAGCAAATAGCTTAAATATAGCTAATTCAACTCTTTCTCATCATATTGAGCAGTTAAGTGCAGCGGGTTTTTTAAATGAGGAAAGAGTTAAAAACTCTAAATATTATAGCATAAATACCAATTCTTTAGATGGTCTTATTGAGTATTTAAACGAATTGCTTAAAAAATAAACATCAAATAAATTAAAATAGAAAACTACTAAAATTTAATTAAAAATTTTAGTAGTTTTTTTATTGACAAAAAATTAAAACAATATTATACTATAAACATCTAATTAGATAAAAATAGAATTTGTTATTTATCATTATTTAACATCAAAAGAAAGGGATATATATAAATGCAAAACATAATTGAATTAAAAGACCTGAAGCGTGAATTTGTCATAAAAAAGGGCTGGATAAAGAGAAAAAAGGAAACTGTTAAGGCTGTAGATGGTATTTCATTTGAAGTTAAAAAAGGTGAAATTTTTGGACTTTTAGGGCAAAATGGTGCCGGTAAAACCACTATTATCAAAATGCTGATAACTCTGCTTGCACCAAGCTCCGGAACTTGCAAGGTCTTGGGATACAATACATATGGAGAAGAAAAGAAATTCAGAGATAAAATTAATTTTATTTTTGGTGGTGAAATGGGAGTTTATCGTAGATTGTCTGCAAGAGATAATTTAAAGTATTTTGCCAATTTGTATTATATGGACGATGATAAGGCAAATAAGCAAATTGATAAATTATTAGAATTGGTTAATTTAAAGGATAAAGCAGATGTTTTGGTAGAAACTTTTTCCAAAGGAATGGTGCAAAGACTTCAAATAGCAAGAGGACTTATAAATGATCCGGAAATTATTTTTATGGACGAGCCTACCATTGGTTTAGACCCTTTTGGGGCAAAAATTTTAAGAGATATTATCAGAAAGTTAAAATCTGAGGGTAAAACTATAATGCTCACAACACATTATCTATATGAGGCTGATGAGTTATGTGACAGAATAGCTATCATAAACAATGGACACCTTGTAGCGCTTGGAACACCACAAGAATTAAGAAATATTATAAGTGGAATGAATACTATCGAGATAGTTTTAGAAAAAATAAATGATGACACAATAACTCGTATAGAAAAGCTTGAAAGTGTTCGCTTTGTTGAAAAATCAGATGCTGACAAAGGCATTAAGCTTACCATAAGGCATTTAGAAAGTGAAGATGCAAGCGGAAATATACTAAATTCATTAAATGGCCTGAAAATACTTTCCTTTAATAGAAAGGAATTAACCCTAGAAGATGTATATATCAAGCTTGTGGAGGCATCAAGATGAAAAAATTAAAAGTTTTATGGAAAACTATGACCTTGCAGATGAAAAACTCATTTGTACGTCCGATGTTTAGATTTTGTCTTTTGGCAAATCCATTGGTAAATGCAATCCTTTTATACGAAATGTTTATAAACTCAGGACAAAGTAATTTTATAAACTATGTTATACTAGGCTCAGGTCTTATGGGGATATGGAGCTGCATTTGCTTTTCATCAGCAGGGGATATCAACAGAGAAAGATGGTCTGGAACTCTTTCAATAATATACACAACACCGGCAGATTTTAGATTGATAATAATAGGTAAGATACTTGGTAATACAATCTTGTCATTAATAAGCTTTGCTGTTTCATTTACTGTTGCAAGAGTGTTTTTCAAAGGTGATTTCGTTGCACCGCAGGTTTATCAATTTCTTATTGCATTTGTTGCAATGATAATAAGCTTTGCAGTTGTATCTGTATTTTTAGCGTATTTACTGACCTTGTCAAGAAAAACAACATTATACATGAATTTGATTGAATATCCAATTATTTTAGTCTGTGGTTTTGTTTTTCCAGTAGATATATTGCCGAGCTGGGTTCAAAAAATAAGCTATTCATTGCCGCCAACATGGGCTGTAAAGCTTCTGAGGATGAGTGTTGCGGGCGGAGTTGAAACATCGGCGTTTTTAGATACATTTTATAGACTTAGCTTTGTTACAGGGATTTATGTCATTATTGTAATTTTACTTTACAGAATAATTGATAAACAAGTTAGAATATTAGGGACTTTGGAAATGCAATAAAAGCATAATTATGAAAGGAATATAATTTTTATGAAAAGATTTATAAATCAAGCATGGTTGAGCTTTAAAACCAAATATGCAGTAATTTCTTTTGAGGAATTTTTATTTATGGAAACCTTATACCCATTAATAACACTGGCATTTTATTGTATACTGGCAGCATATAGTTTTAAAACCAGCAACCTTACAAGGTGGGTTGTAGGTAACTCTTTTTTACTTTGTACGAATATGTGTATATTTAGTTTAGGTATAGCATTTGACGGAGAAAGATTTTCAGGTAGAATTAGGTCAATAATTATATCGCCGGTAAATAAATTATTAATAGTTTTAGAAAAAGGATTTTTTCCTGCAATAGTTTCAGTTATAACAGTATTCTTTGGATTTATGATAGGAAGCTTAATATTTGGAGTTGATTTTACATCAATCAATTTAGGACTATTTTTAATAGTAATTATAGTAGGAATGTTTTCAATGACTGGATTTTCATTATTTCTATCATCATTTGGTTTGATAACGGACTCCATGCACTTTATACTAAATCTAGTAGCAAATATATTGATAATATTCAGCGGAGCAAATTTCCCTATATCACAGCTACCGGAAGCACTACAAATAATATCAAAAATAATACCTCTAACAAGAAGTATAGAAGCGGCAAATATGTTATTTGTTGGTTATGATACAAGCAAATTTATAATGTTGTTGCTGACAGAAATTCTTATAGGTATTGTATTTTACATAATCAGCTACTTCATTATACAAATTGCAGAAAAAATTGCTAAGAAAAATGCAACGTTGGAGTTGTTTTAAAATTTTTTAATATACATTAATAAATTCAAAAAAGCCGTCTGTAATTAATTTAACTAAATACAGACGGCTTAAATTTTATATTTAAAATATTTGGCAATTATATATTTTAAATAAAGTATGGAGTTTATATCTCTCGTGCATCATTAAAGAGTATCATTTTAATTTACATCATATCTGGCATTTTACAGCCACAAAATTTAACACATTAGGAAGTAGTAAACAATAATAGCAATTTGTCGAGGGATATGTTTTTTAACAAATTATTATTTATAGACAAAAATGCCATACTAATATATAATAATAACGTTAAATATTATTATTAGGTGACTATGATTGTGATATCATGATATAATATAAAACAAAATAATTAAAAAATAAAATTTATAATTTTACATAGACGAGGGAACAAAGTTTTTCATTATTCGTCTATATATGTGAGTGGGGTGGAAAAATGCAAGATTATGAACTTATACTTGTTAAAAAGAGTATAAGCGGCGATGTTGATGCTTTTGAAGAACTTATCAAGGGTTATAAAAAGATGGCTTATAACATTGCATTAAGAGTTTTGCGTAACAAAGAGGATGCTGAAGACATATCTCAAGAAGCTCTGATTAAAGTCTTTAAGAATATTGGCTCGTTTAATATGAAATCAAGCTTTAAGGTGTGGCTGTACAGGATAGTTATGAATACATGCCTTGATTTTAAAAGGAAGAAAAATATTGTTACATATTCTATTGATAAGCCTCTTGAAAACGATGAAAATGAAATAATGCAGGATATACCAGACAATACTTACAATCCAGATATTGTTATTCAAAACGAGTTAGAATCTAAGATGTTGTACGATAGTATTGACAGCTTAGATGATGATTTTAGGACAGTTATAGTGTTAAGAGATATGCAAGGTTTGTCATATAAAGATATAGCCTCTGTTTTGTCCTGCAACGAAGGAACTGTAAAATCAAGACTAAACAGAGCAAGAAATAAGTTAAAAGAAATCATTACTAAAAAATTATCGAATATTGAAAGTTAGGAGGTGTGAATTTTGAATTGTATAGAGTTTAAAGAATTAATACAAGATTATATAGATGATGAGTTTGATGACTCAACCATGTTGACGAGCGAAATAAAAAAAGAATTTGAAGAACATATGGAAGCTTGTCCTGCCTGTAAAGCAGAATTTACTGTATATCAAAAAATGATTAACAGTATTCACGCCTTGAAGCCTGAAAAATTGCCAGAGGGATATTGCAAGAGGCTAAACACAAAGATTAAATCAGCAAGAGTTGATATTATTAGAAAGAAGCGTATCAATTTCACAAAGTATGTCGGGATTGCAGCAACATTTATCCTGGTTGTCTTTGCAGTAAACTTTGCATTAAGCAATCTAGGTGGTTATTCTAAAAATGCACGTGATATGGCTATAAATGAAAATTCTGGTTCTTATGAAAGCAAAGGCTTAGCGGACGCCGGTAATCCACCGGAATCACCTAAATCAGAAGGGTCAAATGAATTTACTAAAGACGACAGTTCTTCTAATCAAACGCAGGGTCTTTTAGCAGCAAAGATGGCTCCTCAAGAAAAAATTATTAAATCAGGCAGCCTGTATATTGAAACTATAGAATTTGATAAACTTGTTGAGAGCTTAAATCAAGAGATTAGGGATAAGAATGGATATATAGAAAATAGTGAGATATCCATAAGAGTAAAGACAGAAAATAAATCATATAGATATGCTAATTTAAACATTAGAGTTCCACAGGAATTATTTGATGACATAATAAAGTTTATTGAGGAAAGATCTGATGTAAATAGTAGAAATATAAGTGAAAGTGATGTAACGAAGAACTACTATGACAAGCAGAATGTTATAACAAACTTGGAAATTCAAGAGAGCAGGCTTAGAGAGCTTTATAGCAAAGCAGAAAATATTACAGATATATTAGCTCTTGAAAACGAGATTAGAAGAATTAGAACTGAAATAGATGCCAATAGCTTTGATTTAAGAGATATTGATGACAGAGTAAGCATGGCAACTATCCAATTAAGTATAACAGAGCGTGGAGACAAGGAAGTAAATATTAAGGCTGAGGATGGATTATGGACTAGAGCAAAAAAAGGTTTTATTAAAACAACTAACAGCATAATAGCTTTCATACAATCCTTAATAATTTGGTTAATTTCATATGCACTGTTTATAATTCCAGTTGTAATTGTTGGAATTATAATATACAGACGTGTAAAGAAGAATAAAAGAAGCTAGTATTTTGTAAA
>DCPV01000287.1 GCA_002323775.1 Firmicutes bacterium UBA1535
AAGCTGTTCCTTGTTTTTTTCATATTCTCTAACATATAGATTTAGTTCTATGTTTTTTAAATTTTCTTTTAAATTTATGTATTCTTGTGCTTTTTCACTTTCTAGTCTCAAAGGCTCAACCCTTGATTCAAGCTCATGTATTATGTCTTTAACTCTATCTAAGTTATCATTTGTTTTTTCAAGCTTTTTAACAGCTTCTTCTTTTCTGACTTTAAACTTAACAATTCCAGCAGCTTCTTCAAATACTCCTCGTCGAACATCAGAATTAGGGCTTAGTATCTCCTCGACCTTACCTTGTCCAATTACAGAATATCCATCTTTTCCAATACCAGTATCCATGAAGAGCTCTTTTATATCCTTGAGTCTGCATGGCTGCTTGTTTATAGAGTATTCACTTTCACCTGTTCTGAACAATCTTCTTTTTATGCTTACTTCATTGTATTCGATAGGAAGTTTTCTATTTTGATTGTCAAAAATAAGCTCTACATCTGCATATCCAAGGGGCATTCTTTTTTGAGTACCTGCAAATATTATATCCTCCATCTTCGAGCCTCTTAGAGTTTTTGGGCTTTGCTCACCTAAAACCCATTTTATCGAATCAGATATATTGCTTTTACCGCTCCCATTAGGTCCAACTATTGCTGTCATTCCCTTTTCAACAATTATTTCAGTCTTATCTGCAAATGATTTGAATCCATGAACATATATTTTTTTTAAAAACATAATCAGTTTTCCTTTATTATTTTTTAATAGAAATATTTTATAAAATCTTTATACATATCTTCCTTCTTAATCTTAGCAATTAATTTTAAGCCATCATATATTTCTACAACATCTTTATCTTCAATTTCCTGCAAATGAATTCTTTTCAATCCAATTACATTATTGATAAAATTAATATTTCTCTTTCCATGTCCAACTACGTAGTTCATAATATTTTTATTAGCTTTGATTGTGATATCATCCTTGGGTTTCTTTACTTCTAAATTATCTGCAATAGAATTTAGATATAGTCTTTCCTCTACAAGCTGTCTGAAAGCAGGATGAAAAGGACCTGCAAGCACATCGTTATCTTCATTAATAGTATCTGTGTTTTGAAGCCCTATTCTAATAACATTTATGTTATTAACTGTATACAAAGAATAAAGCATAGCACTTAGCCATACAGCATCTTCCAAGCTTAATGGCTTATATTTATTCTCTTTATACATATTTTCAAGTTCTGTTTCTTTTATTACTAAAGTCGGGTAAATTCTTGCAATATCAGGCTTTAGCTCTATTGACTTCTTGCAAGTCTCGATATCTTTTGTTGTATTGCTCCCCGGTAGTCCTGGCATGATTTGGTGTCCAAGTATAAATCCATAATCTTTTATCATTTTACTAGATTTTATTGAATCCTGCATACTGTGACCACGATTAGATATTTTCAACACCTCATCATCCATACTTTGTATACCAAGCTCTATTATTGTAACACCATACTTCTTTTGGATTTCTAATATTTCATCAGTAATTGCATCAGGTCTTGTTGAAATTCTAATATTATCAAAAAATCCTTTTTTCTTGTAATGGTAAGCAATTTCTAAAAGCTCCATTTGTAGATTTAAGTCAATAGCAGTAAAGCTACCGCCAAAGTATGCTAAATCACTGTATTTATTGCGTGTCCTTGAATAACTTTCAATAATATCAATAACATAATTTTTATTAATATTATTGCTAGCTTTTCCTGTAATCTTTTTTTGATTACAAAATACACAATCATTAGGGCAACCTCTGTGGGGAACAAATATAGGAATTATTTTTTTTGAATCATTCATTTAATACACCAAGTTTTATTAAAGCGTTTTTAGCAGCACTTTGCTCTGCACTTTTTTTACTTTTCCCAAATCCCCCGCCGAGTTTTTCTTTATTTATATATACATCAATAAAAAATATTTTATTATGGTCTGGGCCTTCTTCGTTTACAATAACATATTTAAGCTTCGGATTTACCTCTTTTTCTTGAATATGCTCTTGTAGATATGACTTAAAGTCTGAAAAAATCTTTCCTTGAACTAATTTATTTATACTGCTTTCTAAATTACTAAGTATAAACTTATCAGCGTCATCTAGGCTTCCATCAAGGTAAATTGCGGCAATTATTGCCTCAACCGCATCTGCAAGTATAGATTTTCTGCTTCTTCCACCCATTGACTCCTCTCCCTTTCCAAGGATAAGATGCCCTCCGATATCAAGCTTTATAGCTATTTCATTTAGCATGTCTTCGCATACTACCTGAGCTCTTAGCTTTGACAAATCGCCTTCCGGATAATTTGGATATTTTTTATATATATATTTACTGACAACTATACTCAAAATTGAGTCCCCAAGGAACTCCAATCTCTCGTTGTTAATTCTTCGATATGTCCTGTTCTCGTTAGAATATGAGCTATGAGTCAAAGCATTTTCCAAATATCTCACATCCTTGAACTTGTAACCAATTCTAAACTCTAAATCACTAAAATTACTATTATCCTTATTCACTATCACACATCCCTTTTTTGTTTTTATATTTTTCAAAAAAGCTAAACACAGATTACTTAGATTTTAAGGAAATTATTATGTAATCTGTGTTCAAATTTAAGCCCCACATAGTGATATTTCTTAGCGTAATTTATTCTGCAACTTACACCATAATAAGCCAAATAACTTTTCCTATTTATCCACTATATTTTCTAAATATGTCACTATATCTCCAACAGTCTCTATGTTTTCTACCTGTTCATCTTCAATTTCTAAATTAAATTCTTCTTCAAATGCCATAACAAGCTCAAATAAGCTTAGTGAATCAGCATCTAAATCATCCTTAAGTGAAGTTTTCATAGTAACTTCAGAAGGACTTACACCTAATTTTTCACATATAATTTCTCTTATTTTCTCAAACATTATATTCACCTCCTTGATATGTTTCTTAAATGTGGTTTTAACTCTAAGCTTGCAACGCTTCTCTGATTAAATTCACCACATTGCTGTCTAAAATATTTTTTGTTTGTTTTATAGCATTTTTTATAGCTATGCTATTAGAGCTACCATGAGCTTTTATAACAGGTGCATTAACGCCTAAAAGCATGCCGCCCCCAACTTCTCCATAATCCAATCTTTTTTTGAAATTGCGCAGAGCTGGTTTTACAAGCAAGGCACCCATTTTTGTTCTGAAGCTTGACATCAATTCTTTTTTCAAGTTCTCCATAATGTAAGACGCTGTACCTTCAATGGATTTCAATAAAATATTACCAGCAAATCCATCTGCGACAATGACATCAGCATCTCCTCTTAAAACATATCGGCTCTCAATATTTCCAATGAAATTTAAGTTTGAATTTTTTAAAAGCCCATATGTATCAATCGTTAGCTGATTTCCTTTGCCTTCTTCTCCACCAATATTTAAAAGACCTACCTTAGGATTTTCAATATTTAAAATATGTCTACTGTAAATACTTCCCATAAGAGCGAAGTCTGCCAAATATTCTGGCTTACAATCAGCATTTGCCCCTGCATCAACAAGTAAAGCAAAGCCTTTATCTGTTGGTATAAATGGAGCTAACGCTGGTCTCTCAAGCTTTCCAATTCTACCTATAATAAGTGTTGCACCGCTTAGAAGTGCACCTGAATTTCCAGCTGAAACTATGGCATCAGCCTCATTGTTTTTTACTGCATGAAGTGCTTTAACAAGCGAAGATTCTTTTTTTCTTCTTATAGCCAAGACAGGCTTATCATCATTTGTTATTACATCCTCTGCATTTAAAATTTCAATATTTCTGTAATCCTTAGTTTCATTTTCTATGTACTTTTTCAATACATCTTCTTTACCAGACAATACAATACTTACACCAAATTCATCTCTAGCAAGCAAAGACCCTTTAACAACAGCCTCAGGAGCATTGTCGCCACCCATAGCATCTACCATTATTTTCATAAGGCACCTTCCTATATCTTTTACTACATAAAATACTACTATCAATTATAAATAAGAAAATTGAGAACTTTCTTATTAAAAAATAAAATATTTTCATGAAAAATTTTATTTTGATAATTATTAGTATAGCGTAATTGATTTTCAAATGCAATATTAATTTTTTTGAATTTTAATAAAAAATAATGCTAAAGCACTTTGACTGTACTTTAGCATTTATTTTCATAAAACAAAAAGTTAAAAACTTTTTATTCTACTGCTAATACTTCTTTACCGTTGTAGTATCCGCATTCACGGCATACTGCGTGTGGTCTCTTAGCTGCGTGGCATTGCGGACATTCCATTAATGTTGGTAAATCCATTCTGCACTTAGCTGTTCTTCTTCTATCTCTTCTTGCTTTCGAAGTTTTTCTTTTAGGTACTGCCATTGTGACACCTCCTTAATTACTTTAACAAAGTTTTTAATTTTTCTAATCGTGGGTCTATAACGAAATCATTACATTCACATTTATCCGTATTTAGATTAATGCCACATTTTGAGCATATACCTTTGCAGCTACTTTTACACAAGGCTTTCATCGGCATTGACAAATATACAAGCTGTTTTATTGATTCTTCCAAATCAATGGAGCTGTCCTTTATCAAAATTTGCATATCCTCAGTTTCATAATCTTCATCAAGTTCATCCACTATAATTGCATTAAATTTAGCTGTAACCTTATTTTCAAATTCCTGTAAGCATCTAGCGCAATTTTCAGAATAAAAATAATCAATCTTAGCTTCTAACAATAAGCTTTTTTCCACTTTAAAAAACTTACCATCAAATTCTATTTCCTTATTTAATTTATTTTCGTCTAAAAACTTTTTGTCTTTTAATGTTAATCTGTCACTTACATTGTAAACCAAATCGTCTGACAGAAGGAATTTTTTTAAATTAATTATCATTGAACCCACATTTCTTTCTTTAGGTTTTACCTATCTTTTAGAATTACCTAATCAATTATATGAGAATATAGTTATTTTGTCAAGAATAAATTTTTATTATATAGTAAAATCTATTTCCTATATAATAAGCGAACGAAGTTCTATCTTTATATTAAAGATTTTGTGTCTCTTGCAATCATTAATTCTTCGTTTGTTGGAATTGCGAAAACTTTTACTTTTGAGCTTTCCTTTGATATTTCAGCTTCTTTTCCACGAATGTTATTTCTATTTTCATCAATCTCAATTCCAAGGAATTCTAAACCTCTGCAAGATTCTAATCTTGCTTCTTTTGAATTTTCTCCAAGTCCTGCTGTGAAAATTACTACATCTACACCACCCATAGCCGCTGCATATGATCCGATGTATTTTTTAACTGTATAGTAGAATTTATCAAGTGCAAGCTGTGCTCTTTTATTTCCTTTTGCTGCTTCTGCTTCGATATCTCTAAAGTCACTGCTAACTCCTGAAATTCCAAGAACTCCTGATTCCTTGTTCATTAAATTGTTTACTTCTTTGCTGCTTAAGTTTTTCTTTTCCATTAAGAAAGTAACTATAGCTGGGTCTATGTCTCCACATCTTGTTCCCATTACTAATCCTTCAAGTGGAGTTAATCCCATACTTGTATCAACAGATTTTCCATTCTTTATAGCTGTTACACTCGCACCATTTCCTAAATGGCAAGTAATGATTTTTAAATCCTTAATATCTTTATTTAAAATTTCAGCTACTCTTTGTGCAACAAATTTGTGTGAAGTTCCGTGGAAGCCGTATCTTCTAACTCCTAATTCCTTATATAATTCATATGGAAGTGGATAAATATATGCTTCTTCCGGCATTGTTTGATGGAACGCCGTGTCAAAAACTCCTACCATTGGTACATTTGGCAATAATTCCTTGCAAGCATTTATTCCTATTATATTTGGTGGGTTGTGAAGTGGTGCTAAATCTGTACACTCATTCATTGCAGCTATAACTTCATCAGTTATAACAACTGAGCC
>DCPV01000117.1 GCA_002323775.1 Firmicutes bacterium UBA1535
ACTTGAGGGAACTAATATAAGGAGCGATGCTATGGTAATTCCTAAAAATGCTGAAAATCCAAAATTAGCTCATGAATTCATAAATTATATTCTAAGCTATGAGGCTTCTAAGGACAACTCCTCAACTGTAGGATATGCTTCTTCTAATAAGCAAGTTTTAGAAGAAATGACTGCTGAGGGTGGAGAATACTATGGAAATGTAGCTTATTTACCAAGGTCTGGATATGAAAAAGACGAAATTTTCAAGCATAATGAAGTGTTAAAGCAAAAATTGACTGAATTATGGATTAAGGTTAAAGCTTCTAAATAAGATAAAAAACATTAAAGACAGAGATGAGAGTTCTCTGTCTTTTTTTTAAAATATTAAATTGTATATAAAAGTAGTTATAAAACAAACAATTATTGCTATAATTGTTGGGATTATAAAGGAAATTATAGTCCATTTCCAGCTTCCTGTTTCTTTTTTTATGGTTAGCAAAGTAGTGGAGCATGGCCAGTGCAGTAAGCTAAAAAGCATGGTGTTTAAAGCTGTTAGATAAGTCCATCCATTATCAACTAAAATTGTTTTAAGTTCACTTATATTATCAAATTCTATAAGATTTCCAGTTGATAGATATGCCATCAACAATACAGGCAATACTATTTCATTTGCCGGAAGACCTACGATAAAAGCCATAAGTATAAAACCGTCAAGCCCTATAAGTCTTGCAAATGGGTCTAAGAAATTTGAAACAAGAGTTAATATGCTTGTGTCTTGAATGTGTATGTTTGATATTAGCCATGTGATTGCACCAGCAGGAGCTGCAATTATAACTGCTCTTGACAGTACAAATATTGTTCTGTCTATAATAGAGGAATACAGCACTCTTCCGATTTTTGGTACTCTGTAAGGTGGCAATTCTAGTGAAAATGTAGAAGATATTCCTTTTAAAATTGTTTTAGACAAAATATAAGAAACTAAAAGGCTAATGGAAATTCCGATTATTATCATTAAAGTTACTGAAATAGCAGGAATTACGTTGTTTAATACACCATATGAGCTAACAGCAAAAAATACTGATGAAATGGCAATTAAGGTTGGAAATCTTCCGTTGCAAGGAATAAAATTATTAGTTAGTATAGCTATCATCTTTTCTCTTGGAGAGTCGATTATCCTACAGCCTATAACTCCAGCAGCGTTACAGCCCAATCCCATACACATACTTAAACACATTTTTCCATGAGCACAAGCTTTTTTAAATAAATGGTCTAAATTAAAAGCAACTCTCGGCAAATACCCTAAATCCTCCAAAAGTGTAAACAATGGGAAAAATATCGCCATAGGAGGAAGCATTACTGAAATAACCCAAGCTAAAGTTCTATATACTCCTAAAATAAAGATACCGTGTATAAAATCAGGTATTTTGTATTCTAAGCATAGATTTGTTAGAACATCTTGAAAGCCAAATAAAATTTTTGCAAGCATTTGAGATGGATAATTTGCACCCTGAATAGTTATCCATAGTATAATTCCAAGCATTGATAACATTATTGGAATTCCAAATATTTTTGATGTTATTATGTCATCAATTTTTTTATCGTGATATAATTTTGTGTGGTCCTCTTTTACACATTTTTCTTTGATGCTTTTTGCACGCTCGTAGTTTTTCTTGTATATTTCTTCTTTTGAAATGTACGTGTTACTTTCTGTATCAATAGATTTATCAATGTATTCCATAAAATTAAGCTTTTTTTCTGTATCCTCACTATAGGAAATTTTATTTGGTTTATATAATTGCTTTTTTACTGCAATTTCTTCTATGTATCTTGAAAGCTCTCCCATACCTACTCCGCTTCTTGCAGCGGTAAATACAACTGGTATGCCAAGCTCCTTTTCTAACAGGTCCTTATCTATATGAATATTTTTTTTCTTAGCTTCATCTATTAAATTTACACATAATATTACATTATCTGTAATTTCCATTATTTGAAACACTAAATTCAGATTTCTTTCCAAGCACGCTGCATCTGTTACAACAACAACAGCATCATGATTTCCGTAGCATATAAAATCTCTTGCAACTTCCTCATCCGTTGAAGATGTAAATAATGAATATGTCCCAGGTAGGTCTACTAAAATATAAGTATTATTGTTGTATGAAAATTCACCCTGAGCGTTTACTACTGTCTTGCCAGGCCAATTGCCAGTATGCTGCTTTAAGCCTGTAAGATAATTGAAAACAGTGCTTTTTCCTGTGTTTGGATTGCCTGCTAAGGCTACTACATATTCATCTTCCCCTTTTTTAACACAAAAGACTTCGTTATTTTTAATCTCATTCAACCTTTAATTACCTCCTCCAAAAAATTAACTGCAAATGATATTATTTACTTCTTCATTTCTAAGTGCTATCATAGCCCCACGAATTCTATATACTGTTAAGTTGTTTTTTGGACCTTTTCTTAATACTTCAACCTTTGCCCCTGTTGTAAGCCCTAAAGCAAATAGCCTTTCCTTAAAAGAGTGATTTGCATTGTTTTTTATTATAGTAATGATATCACCAATATCGGCTTCAGATAAATTCTTCATATTAACCTTCTTTCATTTATTTCATAGTCTCTTGACTTGAATATTATTATATTTTATGAGTTATAAATGTTTTTGCTAATAAAAAAGCTGTGCAATTTGCACAACTTTTATTTTGTAGAATTATAGTTATAATCGATTACCACTATTGGATAATATGTTTCATTTAATTTTTTAATTTCCCTTGATATTGCGTGTATTAATTCTTTATCTTGTATCTTGCAGCCAGGAGGAGCTACGACATCAAAAATTATATTTGTATGTGTCGAACCCTTTGCCAACCTAAAATCATGTATTGAATAATCCTTACCTAGACTTTCAATGATAGCTATAAC
>DCPV01000027.1 GCA_002323775.1 Firmicutes bacterium UBA1535
ATTATATCTGCTGTAGCGGTTTTACCTGCCCGTACCAGAAATACTGGTTGAAGCGGAATCATTAAAATCATACCAAGTGCTATAATAGCAATAGTTACAAATGTTGAAGCTCCTATAGCTATACCGCTGAATATATCAGCTTCTTCTGTTCCGGGAGCAGCATCCATAATTTTTAACGCATTACTTGCTGCAGGTAATTTTAAGTTTGAAAGATTACCTGTTATAAAGCTTAGATATATGGAACTTCCGGCAATTGGAGTATAAGCTATAACCTCACCTATATTAGTTGGTATAAATATAGCAAGCAAAGGGAGAGAAGCATACACTATTGCCGAAAATGTTGGCATTGCATTGAAGTATAAGCCAGCTATGATAGGCATTGACATCATTACCAGAATTGATATTATAGACGACCATCTGCCGAATTTGTGCATATTATGAATATATTCACTTGAACTTAAGTTATTAGTTGTTTTATTTTCACTCATTGTATTATTCCTTTCTTTAATGGTTTATAAATTGTATTGGTCACTATAATTCTTCTTATTTGAATAAGCTAGTCCAAACAAGAGAAGAAAGCATACCGGCTAGCATTGTAAATACTATAATAAATTCTCCTAACCATGCAACCTTGTATTTTTGAGCTATATGAACTAAAATATATGATGTAACTATACTTGTTAAAAGAGTCAATGTAACTACAATACCTTGGAAGAACATAGGAACTACAAAGGCTAAAATTATGGCAAGCATGAATGTACTGTTTCCTAATGCTCCCCAGCGAGAGTCTTTATCCTTCATTTTTACAGAGCCTGTGTGTATTCTTTCCGCCATGATAGGAGCTAAAACAAGTCCTCCCATAATACCTATACTCATAACAAACATGATGAGAATAAAGTCTTTAGCTGTTGCAGCACTGATTTCTATAGCTCCAAGTGCTATTTTGGCAGCCATTGTTTCGTATGTCAAAGAGCCTATAACTGATAATCTCCACCACGCCCAAGGGGTACCTATTAGATTAGATAGAGCGAACAAGCCTATAACTATTCCTATTGCAGGCATAATTGAGAATGTTCCGGACGATTTTACGATTTTCATCAAATCTTCCTTCTTGTATCCGAGCTCTAAAGCACGTTTCCAAGATTTGCGTATCATTATTGCAGATATACCAAGTACCATTAAAATTCCAACTGTTACCATTCCATAAATTAATGGATGTGTTGCAACTTGCATAAACGTTAAATTCATAAAATTTCCACCTTTCAAATATTTTTATTGATTTTTACTTAACCAAGATAATGCAGCTACTGCATAACCTGCTGCTCCAACTGATAAAACATTTTCATCAAACACAACCTTTGGATGATGAACTGGCAAGGTATATCCGTCCATAGAGTTTCCTGCTGATATTATCATCATAACTGCGGGCACTTTATCACTAACATAAGCAAAGTCCTCTGAGCCGCCGCCTCTTTGGTCTGAACGCACAACATTTCCAAATACTTCTTTTAAAGATTCGTATAGTGGCTCGGTAACGGTTGCATCATTTGTAACAGTAGCAGTCCCCTCAATCATAGTAACTTCAGCTTCAGCTCTGAAAGTTTGTGCAACTGACTTAGCAATTTGAGGAATTCTTTCATTTAGATATACTCTTGTTTCTTTGTCATAAGTACGGAGAGTTCCGTGCATTTCAGCAGTATCAGGTATTACGTTAGATGTAGTTCCACCTTTCATCATTCCTATTGTAAGAGCTACAATATCATCAGGAGCAATTTCTCTGCTGTTTAATTCTTGAAGTGCCAAATGAAGATGGCTGATTACATTTAAAGGGTCAACTGATTTATGTGGCATTGCACCATGTCCGCCTTTTCCCTTTATAACTATATCAAACCAATCTGATGCTGCTGTAGATGGTCCGGGATTTGGTATGACTATAGTTCCTGTTGGGAGAGGCGTACCAGTCATAACGTGGAACATTGCCGCTGCATCAACCTTTGGATTTTCAAGAATTCCGTCCTCGACCATAGCCTTAGCACCCTTTAGATTTTCCTCTGCCGGTTGGAACATAAATTTAATCTGTCCCGGAATTTCATCCTCGTATGCCTTAAGCAGCTTAGCTGCACCAAGGAGCATTGCGGCATGGAAATCATGTCCACAGGCGTGCATAGCTCCATTAGTTGACTTAAATTCAACGTCAGCCTCCTCTGTAACAGGCAGAGCATCAATATCTCCACGAATTAGGAAACATTTTCCCGATTTCTTGCCTCCCGCAATTGCGGTAACACCTGTACCGGCAACGTATTTTGTCTCATAGCCCATTTCTTCGAGTTTTGCCTTGATAAAAGCAGCTGTGTTATGAGTGTCCATACCAACCTCTGGATTTTGGTGAATATGTCGTCTCCAGCTAACCAACTCATCTTGAAGAAATTCTGCATCTTCTGCAAATGTTTTCATCATAATATCTATTTCCTCCTTTATTAAATATTTTTAAAATGCAAATAATTTTTAATACACTAGATTATTCTTATCGCTTTTACATATCCTAACTATAAGAATTTCATAGCTTAAAACAGATACAACATACTATAAAAATTCTAAGTTTAGAATGATACTAATAATATAAAATCTATAATTCATTTAACTTTTGTAATAAGTATAATCGACAATATATCCAAAAATATTACATTTTCATAATTATAACACTTGCATTATTATTAGTAGAAATATATAATATTTATAGGGTCATAACTTATAGTGATTGGAGGTTTGCCATATGACTTTGCAACAATTGCGTTACATAGTAGAGGTATACAAAACAGGTTCAATAACTAAATCAGCAACTAATTTATTCATGTCACAGCCAAATTTAAGCAATGCACTAAAGGAGCTGGAGACAGAAATTGGAATGACAATATTCGTTAGAACTGCTTCTGGAGTTGTTCCTACTCAAGAGGGTGAGAAATTTATTTTATATGCACAATCTATTTTATCTCAGGCTGATAGGATGGAATTTATATTCAAAAATCAGAAAAATAATGCTGTAACTATTAAAATCGCTTGTGTACGTTCTTCTTATATTGCAAAGACTTTGTCAGATTTTTATAATAGCATTGCAAAGGATGTGGCGGTTAATATCCAATTGATGGAAACAACATCTATGAAAGTTTTAGAAGCTGTTGCTAATAGCAATGCCGATATAGGAAGAATATCGTATAGCGATAAAAATGGATATATATACAATAATTTTGCACGAAAAAACAGATTAGTTATGGAATATCTGTGGAAAGTAAAAAGCAATATTTTAGTTTCAAAAAATAGTCCGCTTGCTAAGGAAGAAGAATTGACTGTAGATATGCTGAAAGGCTATACTCGTATCTATTACAATGATATAGAGTTTGATATAATGGCTTATGATGAAATTCCTCGTATCATTGGTGTAAATGAAAGAGCAACGATGATGGATTTTATTAAAAATTCTACAGATTGCTATTTGTGGACTATATCGACTCATCCTGATATCCTCGAAACTCACAATCTAGTAGTAAAGCAGTGCAAAGATGCTCCAACAATGACAGAATCAGTAGTATATCACAAAGATAAGGTAAAAACAAAAGAAATGCAAGACATGATAGAAAAATTTAAGAAAATGAGATATGCTGAGAACTTCCATAAACAAGAAGCATTTGAGCAGGAAAATGAGGATAAGTACCTATAAATATATTTAAAGCTTAATTTATAATATTAGAAAAATCTTTTGCTGGGAGGTTTAAGTTTGAAAAAATTTATTATTGAAAAGGAATTTTGGGATTTATTTCCGAATGCGAAAATTGGAATTATTGTCTGCCATGGTATAGACAATACTGTTAAAGATGAGAATAAATACCTTGAGATGATTGCTAGTTCAGAAAAAGAAGCTTTGAAGCATTTGACGAACGAAGATTTTAGCAGTAATGAAGTTATAAAGGTGTGGAGAGAGGCGTTTCAGAAATTTAAAACCAAAAAGGGTGCGAGGGCATCTATTGAGGCTTTGTTAAAACGAATATCTAATGGAAACCATCTGGGAGCTATAAACCCTTTAGTTGATATCTATAATTCAATTTCATTAAGATATGGCTTGCCTTGCGGTGGAGAGGATATCGATAAATTTGCGGGTGATATTAGATTAACAAAAGCATTAGGGAATGAAGATTTTGTAACCTTAGGAACAAATGAAAGCGCTTTGCCGTACGAGGGTGAAATAGTATACAAAGACGAAGAAGGGGCAATTTGCAGATGCTGGAACTGGCGTGAAGCAGTAAGAACAATGCTGACTGAGGATACAAAAAATGCTTTCTTATGTATTGAATTAGTAGATGAAAAGAGATTAGCAGACTTAGAAAATGCTTTAAATGATTTAGTAAAATTAGTACAGGAAAATCTAGGTGGAGAGTTCAGTACTTCAATTCTTGATATAAATAATAATAGTGCTTGCTTGTTATAAGCAGAATTAGTAAAAAAATAAAATTACCCCCTTGACTCTACCTTTGGGGAATCCTTTATACTAAGCTTATTCCTGATAATTTAGAAAAGAGGTCGAAACAAATGAACAACCTAATCAAAATCAAAGATGTGTCAAGCAGATATGACATTACAGCCCGTACACTTCGTTATTATGAGGATATGGGATTGCTGTCCAGCACTCGAAATGATGACTACGCATACAGAATGTACGACGAAAATGCTGTTAGGCGACTTGAACAAATACTCATTTTACGCAAGCTGAATATCAGCATAAAGGACATTCAACGTGTTTTCAGTACTTCCGATTCAGAGGTAGTTTTAGAAGTGCTGGAGAAAAAAGTGCGGAACATAGACGATGAGGTTGCTCTTTTGCATGAGTTGAAAGAAATCGTGATGGATTTTATACACGAAATCGAACAAGTGAACTTTGCAGACAACTCTGACATAAAGCTATTGTATAGCAAGGCTAAAGAGATTGAAACACAATTGATAAGCATTGATTATATCGGCAAGCCATCCAATATAAACCGCTTGATTGAAATAACGGAAAAATTGGATAAAAAAATTCCTGATATAATGGTCGTCAGGATACCGGAATTCAAAGCGGTAACATGCGGCGACCAACCGTGGGGTGAAATGTTCAAAGAAGGCGGATATATGTACCAACTATGGCAGTATTGTCATTTGTATAAGAGTGTGATTTTCGATTGTTTTGATTTTTTGATGACTAAAAATGACAAAGCTGAATGGATATGTGCCGTTAAAGATGGTGTTACCAATGCGGATGTAAGCCCTTTTAAATTGTTTGATTTTCCGGGAGGCTTATACGCTATGGCAGTCAGTATTGACGAAGATAATGAGAGCATACAAAAAGTTGAAGACAAAGTCAGCAGATGGATTGAAAGCACAAACTTTGAGCTTGACAAAGACCGCAGTGTTATGTTCAATATGCCTTATTTATATGAAGATGGTAGAGATATTGCCTATAGAGATATAGAAAAGGGACTTGGCTATAAACAAATGCAAAGATATTTTCCGATCAAGCTAAAAGAAGGAATATAAAAAATAAATGGAGGAATTATCATGAACAAGTATGAAAACGCAATGAAGCTTATGGAAGAATACTGCGGAAACGGAAAGGACAACCTTATTGCTCTTGCAACTATTGCATTGACTCAAAGTGCTGTCGGCAATCCACGCCCTGCTGTGCGTATGGTTGATGCTTATTATGAAGATGGCGTGTTTTATGTTTCTACA
>DCPV01000297.1:0-802 GCA_002323775.1 Firmicutes bacterium UBA1535
TACATTGTTTTTTGCTTGGTCATGCGCAAGCATAATTATATTCTTATCTTTATTTTGCTCAATTCCATACATTGCACTTTGAACTATTTCATCAACGCTTGTATTTTTTTTAGCATCGTCAAAGGATACATTCCAGTCGTAGTATTGAAAATTTCTCTTTGCTAATTCATCAATAGTATCTTGATAAATATTTTTATTGTATTCGTTAATACTGCCACCCGGAAACCTTAAAATGCTAGGTCTAACATTAATTTTCTCATATATTATATCGCTTGCACTGTTCATATCTTCAAGGAAAGATTCTTTAGAATCGTAAATTTCCTTATAAACATGTGAATGCGAATGAATACCTATAGTATGACCTTCTTCATGTATTTTTTTTAATAAGTCAAGATTTTTGGAATTATATTCTCCAGTTATAACAAAAAAAGTAGCCTTTATATTATGCTCTTTTAATATTTCAAGGATTTTTTCAGTATTTTCTGATGGTCCATCATCAAAAGTCAAATAAGCTGTTTTCTTATCAGTTGGGATAATTTCAAACTTCTCGCAGTATAGATTAGGGAAATTATCAACAAGTGAGGATTCTTCCGAATTTTTGTCATTCGAGTTAGTATCATCAGATTTATTATCGCTGGATTTTTTGTCTGCTTCATTTTTTATTTGTCCTAGTTTTTCTCCTAGTTCCTGTGATGCTTTTTCCAGCTCTTTCTGAATCTGATTACTCTCATCTTTTGATTTTTGTTCAGAAGAATCGCTAACATCTGTTGAGCCATCTTGTTTTTCATCGTCAATTTTATCT
>DCPV01000297.1:891-3030 GCA_002323775.1 Firmicutes bacterium UBA1535
CATCTTTTTTGTCATCAACGCCTTTATCATTATCTGCCGGATTTTGATTTTGGTCTGTTTTGTTAGAGTTATCTGCTAACATGACATCATTATTGAAATTACCTGCTGATTTAATATTTTCTTTTGGCATTATCAGGCTTATCAAAAAGCCAAGTCCAACTAAAGCTAATACTAATACTATCACAATGATAACATAGATAAGATGCTTGTAAAATTTTACGCTTCCCAGATACATAAATTTTACCCTCTATTAAATTATTTGTCGTAATATGCTATGACATAGATTATAATATCAAATTATGAAAATAATTAATATAGTTTTATGAAATTGACTGTTTTAATTATGAAAATTACATTCAAAATAATGCTCTAAAAATAAAAAAACAAAATAAACTTTGCTTTAAAGAAAAATTGGAATAATTATTCATTTATTTAACAGGAAAGAAAATTTTACTATTTTACTGTTAGATAAAAAAACAAGCCACCTTTGTGGCTTGCAATATAGTTTTATTTTAATAATTCTTTGGCTTTTGAGCTAAGGTAACTTCAGATGTGTTCTCGCTTCCGTTTCTTAAATATTTTACTTGTACCTTATCGCCTTCCTTGTAGTTATATAAAGCTCTCTTTAAATCAGACATTTCTTTGATTTCTGTCTTATCTATAGCAATTATTATATCACCGTACATAAGACCAGCCTTATCAGCAGGACTATCTTTTACAATCTCTGCTACAAACACTCCAGATTCAACTGTAAGAGCAATCCCCATTCTTTCCTTGTATTCAGAAACGCTCATGCCTTGTATTCCTATATATAAGCTGTTTACTGTTTCACCCTTTGTTATTTGATTTAGTATAGGAATAACAACATTTATTGGAATAGAAAATCCTAAACCTTCGGCTGAGCTCATTTTAGCTGTGTTTATTCCTATTACCTGACCTTCGGCATTAAATAAAGGTCCTCCGCTGTTTCCGGGATTTATTGAAGCATTTGTTTGAATAAGCGGTTTTATTGTTGTTCCGTTGATAGTTATTGAACGGTTTAGTCCACTGACTACTCCGTTTGTCAATGTTCCGTTTAGTGATAAGGACATTGGATTTCCTATGGCCACTACAGGCTCACCAACCATCAATGTATCAGAGTCTCCAAGCTCTGCTGCGCTTAAACCTGTTCTGTTAATCTTTATAACTGCAAGGTCAAGTGCTTGATCGTACCATAAAACACTTGCATCTTCAGTTGTACCGTCTGTTAAGGATACTACTATTTTTTTTGCATGACCATCTCCTATAACGTGGGAGTTTGTAAGTATTAAGCCATTAGGGTCAACTATAATACCTGAGCCTATACTTTGTCCATCTCTCTCCTGTGAGCCCCAAAATGATTCATAAACCATTGTTAGTGTAGTAGTAACTCCTACAACTGTATTTTTAGTTTTTTCATTTACAGCTGCTGCATAATAAGTTCCGTCATTTAAGTCAATCTTAACAGATTGAGCAGTATTTTTATTATCATTATTTTGCTGTATAGCACCATTTTTATAAAGATACATTGTCATAAAGCTTCCGGCAGCTCCGCTTAGCATAGACACAACTAAAATAAGGGCTACTGTTGCAACAAATCTTCTCTTTGGTTTTTTTGATTTCAAACTATCATCTGTACTTGCATTGTATGCCGAAGTATAGTTGTTTGCATTATGCACTGAGCTATAAGCCTTTTCATTATATGCAGAGCTATAATTTTGATTATCTCTTTTTATTGTCTCATCCAGCTTATTTTCTGCTGTTTGAGATTGATTATCATCTTGATTATAGCTATTTTCATCATTCATTGCAAAGCTTTCTCCAGCTTTAGGAGTATATATATACTCTTTCGTTCCAGAAACAGCACTGTAGTCTATTGTATTTTCTTCTGGTTTATCAGGTTTTTGCTCATTATTGAAGCTTAATGAAGCTTCATCCTTTTGTTCATCGTTAGGTCTAATCAAATTTTCGCCTTTTATTTCTTCATCTTTAAATTCATTTTCTTTGTTATACAATTTAATCACATTCCTTTCATATATATATTTTACATTTATTTTGTATTTGCAATTGCAACAAATGAAGAATTGGAATAATTCTTCCATAGAGCGAAACTTGTTTCGC
>DCPV01000297.1:3154-5833 GCA_002323775.1 Firmicutes bacterium UBA1535
GCGAAACTTGTTTCGCTTTTTATAGTTAAATTTTAAAGCTGCTTCCTTAATTCTGTCTTTATTTTAAATGTAAAAATAGTATATGCACAAAGAACATTTTCATGAAAATTAAGAATAATTTAAGGTATCATAGCTCATAAACCTTGGATGATTTATCTCTGTAAGTCATATCAAGTACTAGACCGTCTTTTACAAAAATATTATTCTCATTTAATATACCTTCTACTGTTTTATACGCTAATTCCGGGAAGTTATTTTCCCTACTCAAATGTCCAAGAAGAACTATCTCAGAGCCTTTTTTCAAAACTTCAGATAATAAAGTCCCCGCTAAATCATTAGACATATGTCCAAATTCACCAAGCACACGCTTTTTTAATGGCCAAGGATATGAGCCAACTAAAACCATATCTTCATCATGATTTGATTCTATTAATAAAAGGTCAGAATCTGCAATATGCTTTTTTATATCATCCGAAACACAGCCTGTATCAGTCAATAAAGAAATCTTTTTATTTTGATTAAATATTTTGTAACCAACAGGATTTGCTGCATCATGCGATACATCAAAGGCTTGTACAAATAATTCTCCGATTTCTACACAGCTTTCAAATATCTTTACATTTTCAGGCTTTATTTCACCTATTGATGGCTGCATGGCAATCCATGTTTTTTCGTTTGCATATATAGGGATATTAAATCTCCTTGATAAAATACCGGCACATTGTATATGGTCAATGTGCTCATGAGTTATAAAAATCCCCTGAATATCAGCAGGAGTTTCACCTATACTCTCAATAGCCTGCTGTATTTTTTTTCCGCTAAGTCCTGCATCTACTAAGATTTTTGTGTTTCCTGCTTTGATAAATTGGCTATTGCCGCTACTACCACTATATAATGAACAAAATTTCAACTGATTATCTCCTTTTTATGTTACTTTCAAATATCCTAAGCTTTTTGTGCTTATTATACTACAAAACAAACTTAATTTAAAGGGAAATTTTAATTTAGTATTCTATTATTGTGTAGATTTGTGTTATATAAGATATGATGTAATGATAAGTTTTAAAAGAGTATATAAATTATTATTTATTTTTTCAGTAAATTACTGTATAATTTAATAAATACAAAATTAGAAAAACAAAAGGAGAGCACTAAATGAATAAAGATAGAGTAATTTACACCTGTGTTGAACACATAGATATGGCCTTAGACGATTATGTAAACGAAGAAGAAATTTCCCCAACTATGGAAAAATGCGAAGATAAAATTTGTAATTACTGCACTAATAAATCTGCATATATGCTGTCTAAATAATTTAAAATTCATTCGCTTTTAAAAATTGATATCATTTTAATAATAAGTCATTTGTTAGCATTGGTAAAACATATTAATAATATATAGCTTTTTACCACCACTAAAGCGATTTATTTCTATCCATATCTGTGCAGCAAATATAAATGATGATGTAATAATCTCATATTTATATGAATAAACTGTATTATATCAATATTCGAAATGGAGAAAATAATGATAAATGATGACAATATAAATGAATGTCCATATAGGATAAATGAGCCCTACCCTCCTGTACGAGTAGTTGGCCCAAATCCCGTTTATGCGTGTAGTATGTTAGGAAACATTGCAAGTATTATTTCTGAAATGAGTGACATCGTTAGGTATTCCTACATTGCTGTCGTTACGAAGCCAAAATACAGTTGGATTTCAAAGTGTTTTCATGATGTTAGTATCGTTGAAATGTATCACTTAAATATATTTTCAGAGTTAGCTTTACTACTCGGGGCAGACCCAAGACTTTGGGTTTGTAGTGAAAAGCATCCTCAATGGTGGTCTCCGTCATTTATAAGTTATCCTAGAGAGTTACGTGCACTTGTAGAGGAATCAATTAAAGCAGAAAAAGCAGCTATCCGAAAGTATTCAAAAGAAGCAAGAAACATAAGAGATACGAATATCGTGGCAATTTTAAACCGCATTATACGTGATGAAGAACATCACCTTCAAATTTTTAATGAGATATATCGTCAGATATAGAAGCTTACTAAATCTAATATACATAGTTTTCTTTGCTTGGTTATTTTTTGTAAAATACTTCCTTATAAAGTATTTTAGAAAATTAATCACCATTTTAGCATCATAGCCACAATGGTTTTTATATTTAAAATATTGTGCTTTTTCTCTTAAATTTTGATTTTTAAAGATTAAAAATTTCATAGCACTCATATTTATAGATAATAATGCCAGACGGACAATATATTACAAGTCCGTCTGGCATTTTTTGTGTAGAAATTAAGTAAAATTAATTATCCTTTTTATTTGGATTGTGTGGAAACCATCCCTTTTTCACACGTTCCTCCTGCTCAAAAATCTCATGTATACTCCATAGTGAAGAAAATCCCGTAATACCAATGATAGCAGAAATTGTTATATTGTTAATGTATATAGATAATGCTATCAGCAATAAACCAACTAATAAAAAAATTGGCCACACATTTTTTCCAAAATAGTACTCTGATTTTATAACTATCGGATGAAATACTCCTATAATTATAAATGCAGCTAGCCCTATTATTAATCCTTGAAAATTCATACCCATACCCTCCATATTAATAAATGTTTTTTTAAATTAGAACCAAATATAATATCTACTCGTGTTCCATGTAT
>DCPV01000308.1:0-2393 GCA_002323775.1 Firmicutes bacterium UBA1535
TGTGGCACGTACTTATCTTTATAATCAAAATCCCATAAATCATCTGCAAGAATGTAGAACCAAAGCATATCCGGCCACAGCATATCTCTACTACCATCTTTTTCTGTCTTTTTCCTAATTTTAATACCAATCCAACCTGTAATAATTATAATATTTAATATACCGGCAATTCCATTCATATAATTCCAAGATCCGCCCATAAGCATTACAGACGCATCAGCTGTTGCATCCTGAGCCATTACAGCATACTTACTGCCCACTTCAAAGTCACGTATTACTGCTTCTAAAATATTGATAGCCAATATCAATGGCGGAAAGCAAAGAGCTATTTTATTATCAGCCAAGGCCCATTCCTTACCTGTTTTTTTATTGATTCCACGTACATGACGGATACACCAAAATCCAATACAGCCGGCTGTCGCTGAATACACTTTTGCCAAATGGAACCAGTCTGTGTATGTAGTTTCTTTCATTACCGTAAACCACAGTACGGAAAGTACGGCTGGTAATACCATAAAGCCTAAAATCCCAGCCACCTTAAATCTGCGGGTAATCTCGTTTAGCAAAAATAAAGCAAGAAATATTCCGATCCATACAAGCCAAACACTTAAAAACCCTGCACCCTCACCATAATTAAACTGAAACATTATTTTTTCCTCCTTTTAGGAAATATATTTTTTTATTCTGGTCATACCAGTAGTGCAATTATATTTTTATTCTATAAAATTTATCACAAATTGTCAAGTATTTATCAATCTTTTTGTAAATTTATATAATAAGTTTATTTATTTAGGAATATTCTATTGATTTTTATTGCATATTATGATATTTTTTTAATATCTGATTATACCAGTTTTGAGAATGATATCGGACTTTAGAAAGGAATATAAATGGACTTTACAAAATTAAAAGCACCTACATTAAAAGAACTTTTTGTTAGGGAATTAGAAACTATGATTCTTTCCGGAAAATTGAAGATTGGTGAGAAGCTTCCGCCCGAACGCATTTTGGCGCAGCAGATGCAGGTTAGTCGTGCTGTGGTAAACAGTGGAATTGCTGAACTTTCCAGGAAAGGATTTTTAAAGGTAAAACCCCGTTCTGGAGTATTTGTAACAGATTACCGTCGATATGGTACAGTAGAAACACTTCTCTCAATTATGAATTACAATGGCGGACATCTACATCGGGATGAAATTCGTTCTATCTTGGAAATTAAGATGATTGTGGATAAACTGGCAGTAGAATTGTCTGTGGAACGACACTCAGATGAGGATATTGACTCTCTGGAAAGTTATTTAGATAAGATGCAGCAGCTAAACGATAATAGTGAAAAAGCAGCAGACGCCGCATTCTCTTTTTATCATGAAATTGCCATGACCAGTCAAAATACTTTGCTTCCCTTAATCTATCGTTCTTTCCGTATTCCCGTCACCCACCTTTGGATAAGATTCATCGAAAAATATGGAAATGAAGTTGTTTGCAACAGTGCAAAGGAAATCTTAAATGCACTAAAAAGCCATGATAGAGCTAAAGCTTTGGCATCAGTAGAAAAAGCAATCTCTGCCTCTATCTCCGGTTCTCGAGAGATATACGAAATTTAAACACTTGTTATTGCTATAATTTACTTAAAGACTGCCGTTGGAATTACCATCGGCATTTTTATCGACATAAAAAGTCTATTGTTCTACCCCCTATTCTAATGGTTAGAAATGGTTTTTTTCAACTAATGTGAATAGTTATAAAGATAGAATAGCATCTTTATAATCTGAGCATATGATGATTATAATCTATTAACTATATTATACGGGAGGTATAAATGGGGAAACCGAGATGCTTTGCTATTATCAATATGCAAGAAATTAATTGCAGACTTAAATATGATGACATAAAAATGCTGACACTTAATATTAAATATCCAATAATAACTACTTATAATAATCCACGTGCAGGAGAAATTATAAATAATCAAATTAGTACGCAGGTTGATGAATACATCGAATATGCTACAAACACACTTTATAATGAGGCAATGAGTACATATGAGGATTCATTGAAAAACAATTATCCTTTTCATGATTACGAAGCTTATATGGAGTATACAATAACTTATAATGACAACTGTTTTTTAAGCCTTTATATTAACGAATATGAGTTCACAGGAGGGGCACACGGAAGCACTATAAGAACTTCAAACACTTGGGAATTATGCACCGGGGAAGATATTTATCTTCATTATTTCTTTAAACCTTACACAGACTACGCCCATATGATTACACAAGAAATTATAGCACAAGCTGAAGAAAATTTAAGAGAAAATCCTCTAATTTACTTTGATGACTACAAAGACCTAATTATAGGAAATTTTAATTCCAGCAGTTTTTATATGTCACCTA
>DCPV01000308.1:2451-4759 GCA_002323775.1 Firmicutes bacterium UBA1535
TATGTCACCTAACGGAATAACAATTTACTATCAACAATATGATATAGCCCCATACTCAACGGGTATTGTTGAATTTACAATTCCATATACAAAAATAGGATGGTTTCCATCCTGTTAGCTGTGCTTAATTTTTCAATATTTGCATCAGGTGTTAATTATGCCACCGGCTTAGCCGGTGGTTTGTTCTGATGTGAATTAACACACTAAAAGCTTAATTCTCAATTATTTATTCCTTTTTTATACAATAAAGATAAAGATACTCGGAGTTTTTATTTCTCTAGCAGTGCCTTTTTTGTGTTTTATTAATTGTACGTATAATTTATTTGATTTTCTTCTCTAATGCTTTTGACGTGTCATAAGCCAACTCATAGTAAGTATTGTTATTAAACACAAAACTTTTAATAACGTCCAGTCCAAGTTTTTTCGTATGTGCATTGTATGATCTTTCATTGATATGATTAATAAAAGTTATAAGTATTGGGTATCTTTCTTTCATTTGTATTCTGGAAAAATCAAATATTTCACTGAGTACCTCAGTTCCTCGATAATCCTTTTCAATACATACAGGTCCATACTGATAGGAATTCTCAACGGATAGTATCCGATTCATATATTCTGTATTGTTCAAGTCATTAATCATATGCTGAAAAAGTGGCCATTTAGACCAATATTCCCAAGATGCCGCCATAAGGTAAGCAATTATTTTCTCAGCATCACAACTTACTGCTATTCCATTTTCTTTTTCAATTAACTCCTTAAACTGTTCCTCCATAAATAAAGTCGTAACAAATCCATCTGGTTTATCTTCCTCATTAATAGTTGCGATATGATATTTCTTTTGCAATTCTATTAAAGCAGGTATATCTTCAATCGTGGCATTTCTGTAAATCATAATAAACCTCCTAATATTTAATCTCAGTATGTTTTTATCATTTGAATGACATCCAAACTACCATATATAAATTTCTGCTGTGCTTTATTTTCTTGAATTTATCGCCGATTTGGTTGCGCTAATAGGCTAATATCTCATAGCTATCATTAGTAACTAAAACCATAACTTCCCATTGTGCTGATGGCATCCCATCTGCCGTATAAACTGTCCAGCCATCATTATTATCTACAAAAATTTTGTCAGTTCCCATGTTAACCATTGGTTCAATAGTAAATACCATGCCCGGAACTAAAAGCATTTCTGTTCCTTTTTTTGAAACATAGCTTATCCATGGTTCCTCGTGAAATTGCAAGCCAATACCGTGTCCGCCTATTTCCTGTACAACCGTGTATCCATTACTTATAGCATGTTCATGTACAGCTTGCCCCATATCGCCTAAAAATCCCCACGGCTTTATCTGTGCTAATCCTAATTCAATACATTCCTTAGCTACATCCACTAATTTCTTTTTTTCATGACTTACATTTCCGATACAAAACATCCTTGATGAATCTGAAAAAAATCCATTGTATTTTGTAGAAACATCAATATTTACAATATCACCATCTTTAAGCAAAACATCACTTGATGGTATACCGTGGCATACTTGATTATTAATTGATATACATACGCTTTTAGGAAAGCCTTCAAAATTTAATGTCGCCGGAATTCCACCCAAAGCCACAGTTTTTTCATAAATCAAAAGATTAATTTGTTCCGTTGTCATACCTACATATAGCTGTTCAGATATGAAATCTAAAACTGCTATATTGATTTTTCCGCCTTCTCTAAGCCCAATAATTTGTTCTGGATTTTTTATAATTTCTCTGGGTGGGGTAATAAAACCTTGGGTTTTGTACCATGATAGCTTTTCATCAAAAGACTCATGACATTTTTTATACTTAATTCCGCTTCCACACCAGCATAAATCATTTCGTCCAACTCTTTTTAACATTAAAAACACTCCTTTATATTTGATGCGGGGGTGTTCAAAAGTCTATTTGAGCTTTATCAAAAGTTAAGATTTTCGGCAACAATTTACGATATTGAAAGGGTGTATAACCGTAAACACGCACAAAAGCTCTTGTAAATGCTTCATGTGATGAAAATCCATATTGTATAGCAATGTCAATAATTCGATACTTCGTTTTCTGTAATGCCATCGCTGCCATACTTAGTTGCCGCTTAAGAATATAATCTTTGAATGAAACACCGACATATTCGTGGAACTTAGTAGAGCAATAACAAGGTGAATATCCTACAAAATCAGACATTTCTTCTAAAGTTGGACATTCTTCTAAATTTTCTTCAATCCAATTTACCATATTTTCAATTGTTTTAATAGACAATCCTGCTCACTCCCTGCCGTTATATTAT
>DCPV01000025.1 GCA_002323775.1 Firmicutes bacterium UBA1535
TATATCTACATAATTCCTCTTAATGACAAGTTTTCGGAAAGTCAGGAACAATTTATGCTTGCGCTTGAAAATCCGGATGGTGGAGCTTCAAGAGGAGAATTTTACATGTCTTATGTCAATATTAACGATGATGAAGAACTTGAAAAATCACAGTTTGAAATAATAGGCTATAGTGTTGATACTGAAAATATTTATAATGTAGTAACAAATAGTGCTATAACTGTTGAAAATATTGATAAAAATACTACAGGTACTGCAACCGTAATTGTTAAGCGTGTTGGAGGACTTAACAGATACGCTTCTGTTATAGTTGGAACTGAGGAGGGAACAGCTGTTCCGGGTGCAGATTATGTTGCCGGTATAGGAGAAGTTTTTTTTACTCCTGGAATGTCCGAACAGAAAGTTTTAGTAAATATATTATATAATTCTGAAAGAAAAACAGATAGGAACTTTAATATAAGCCTTGATGTCACAAATGAAAATGTTAACCCGCTCACTTCTTCTGTTAGTGTTATAATACCTGCCGTAGAAGATTTTATTGATATTACTGATACTGAAAAATCGTCCAATATAGTGTTGGCAAAGCTTAAATCTGAAGAAAAACCAGAAAATATAAATGCAGAAAAGCTTACTGAATTTGGTTATGCTTTAAGTCAAGGTAAATGGGTTATAACTGCTGATGATTTTTTGAAAAATGGTCAGCTTGATGTACAGAATAACGGAACATACCCTTATGCTATTGGGAGTAATGGTATAGGATATAATTATACTCCACTTTATTTTGTTTCAAGAGTACAGAGTATTACTCTAGGATTTGGAAGTCTTGGAGGGGTTGATAATATTTCATATTATTATTATAATCCAGCAGGTGATAAAACCACTCAAAATGGAGGATTTTTTGTGAGCTATCTAAATGGAAGCAATTACTTAAAAGATTTAGATATTTCTCCAGGTTGCGGAGGAAACGTAATGGATTATGTACTGAAAAACACAGGTATTCTATCAGATAAAAAATGGTTTGCTCCGACAAGAATTAGCCTATACGCATTTTCACAATATAAAATTAATAATAAACCAAGTTATTTTGATATTACTTTAAATTTAAGAGAATATAATACAGAGATTTTACCTGCCGAAAAAATTGAAAGAAAAAAATATTCCATAAGCGATGGAAAGCTCTCCAGCGGTGAAAAATATAAGGATTATACTCCTGGAAGCTTATATATTAAAGCTGTTCACTCAAATGTATATAATTATCAAGAACTTCCAATAAACCCTACTGTTTATCGTTCTGATAGAATAGAATTTGGATATAATTACAGCGAGGATAACCCTGATGGAAGATATGCCAAATTTAAAGGCTTTGAAATAAAATGCGGCAGTAAATGGATTGCATTTGAAGGTACAGAGCTAATTATGGATGCAAAATTTTTTAATATGCCCGATATATATAATGCAATTAAAGATGGGAAAATAGAGATAAGACCGACATTTTCAAAAATACCTGCAGAAATTCTCATAAAATATGAGGATTCAAATAACGGATTGCTTATAAATGCTCCGGATAAAAATTCCGGAAATAAGAATTATATGATTTTTTCAAACAAGGACTATTTTGGAGATAATACAAGCTTTGCAAAAATTTATACCGGAGATGTATTGATGTCCTTAGAAGCAAAAGCTAATTATACATCTAAGCCGCCTGTTTGGGTTTCTTATGGTGCAAGTGGACATTTTGAGGAAAGTCCTGCTTATTTAAGCCCCGAGAGCATAATCGTTACTGAAACAGATGGTGGTACAAAAATTAATTATATATTGGAAAATTCCACAAGTCAGCTTGAACTTAAATTTGCTGAGGCATTGCTACAGATTGTGGCACAGCCTAATATTTATAAGCATGGAGTTGGAGATGTATTATATAAGTTAGATGGAAAATCATTTGACAGAGATAAATTTGTTGTTGAAATGGAAAGAGTGTATGATGAGGGGGATGGGACTTTACCAATAAACTCAAATCCTTTACTTGAAATGGAATTTAACTATATATTTAATTCTGATTTTCCTGATATCGGAGGAGCTGAAAGAAAAAGCTTTGGTGAGCCTGTAAAAGCACAGCTTAATATATATAAAAATGACGGAAGCTTACGTAGTTCTTATGAAATTCCTTATAATGAAGGTGCGTTTAGATTTAGTGCTAAACCAAAAGAGCTAGGATGGCAGCTTGATGATTTTGCAGGTGTTTTTATACAAGGAAGTGGAAAATTAGAAAATACACAGATGAGTACTCCTGAGTTTATAATTGATTTTTTGTCAAATTCAGCTGATGCGATTACTGTAACGCTTCCAAGTGATGAGGACAATCCGCCTATTTTAGCGGGCAAGATTTATAAGCCAATACTGATAAATTCGGCAAATCCTTTACAGTATTACAAGATGAACTCTGTAAATAATAGTGGATACATAACAAGATGGATGGATTTTTCACCTGATTTGAATTCAGATG
>DCPV01000030.1 GCA_002323775.1 Firmicutes bacterium UBA1535
ATTCCCAAAGCAAATTACACAATGGAATGTGTGTAATTTGCTTTGGGAATTAATTTTTTGAATTTACAATAAATTACATTTACTTATTTATTATGAAGTTTACTTATTCTTAATTAAATAATTGAATACTTTTTATTTAATCAATAATTTTTATTGATAAATTAGCTTTATAGTTGTATAATATTGTTGAAGTAATTAATAGAAAAGGAGTAATAAAATCTATAAACAAGCTTTATACTTTATTAAAGTTTTAATTTTTTGTGTTATAGGTTTTTTGGTGAATAAATGAAAAAATTTTTAACTTTAATAGTAATTTTGTTAATTGTATTAATTGGCGGATATTTATTTATAAATGGATATATTGAAAAATCCTTAGAAGCAGTTGATTCTTCTGATTCAACACAGATAGAGATAGAAATACCATCAGGCAGCTCTACTAATGCTATATCAGAAATTTTATACAGTAAAAACTTAATTAAAGACGCTGGTATTTTTAGATATCACGTAAAAAGGCTCGGTCATGATTCGAAGTTAAAGGCAGGAAAATTTATTTTAAGTAGAAACATGAATGTGGACGAGCTTATAAATGCACTCATAAACAAGTCAAGTTCTGACAATACAACAAATTTAACTATAATTGAAGGCTTGATTATACAAGACGTAGCTAAATCAATATCAGAACAGCTATCTCTTGACTATGATAAACTGCTTGCTCTTATGAATAATGCTGAAAATTTTAGAGCTGATTATAAATTTTTAAGTGATAATAAAGAAATTGAAACTTTACAAGGATATCTGCTTCCGGAAACATACAATGTTTACAAGAATTCAAGTGAGGAGGATATAGTAAGATATCTATTAAATCAGTTTGAAAAATATTATGAGTCAACAATTGTCCCTGCTATGGCTAGTACAAAGCTAAGCTTTGAAGAAATAATAACCTTAGCATCAATTGTTGAAAAAGAAGCTGTTAAGAAAGAAGAAAGAAGTACAATTGCAGGAGTGTTTCTAAAAAGATTAGAAATTGATATGATGCTGCAATCTTGTGCAACAGTAAACTATATACTTGGCGAATGGAAACCAAGATTGACAAATGAGGATATTTCAGTTATATCTCCTTATAACACTTATATAAATAAAGGACTTCCACCAACGCCTATAAACTCACCAGGAAAAGCATCTATAGAAGCTTGTCTATATCCAGAAGAAACTGAATTTCTATATTTTCTAGCAAAAGGTGATGGAACAAGTCACTTTTCAAAAACATATGATGAACATCTTGCTGCTGTAGATAAATATTTGAATAAAAAGTAGTATAAGAGGTACAAAATTAAATGGATGAAATAAACATGGATTATATCCAAAATTATATACAGAGCTTAATAAAAAACGAAGACGAAAATTTGGAAAAATTTAGGGAGAGTTGTATTGAAAATCATAGACCTATAATTCAAAAAGAGGTAGCTCAATTGATAAAGGTACTTTTAAATATTACAAAGCCTAAAAAAATACTTGAAATTGGTACTAACGTTGGATTTTCGTCTATATTTATGTGCAAAGCTCTTGATAATAATGTAGATATATTGTCTATAGAAATAAATAAAGATATATACGAGGAAGCATTAAATAATATTAAAAATTTTGATTGTAATAATAACATTAGACTTATAAATGATGATGCAAACCATGTACTCGATTATATTAATGAGAGTGGATTTGATATTGCATTTATTGATGCCTCAAAAGGTCATTACGAAGAATTTTTTGATAAAATATTGAAAATACTATCGCCAGATGGCACAATAATTTGTGATAATGTATTATATAAGGGAATGATAGCTAATGACGAGCTTGTTGAAAAAAGAAAAAAAACAATAGTGAAAAGAATGAGAAATTTTTTACAATATGTCTCTAATGATGATAGATTTGAAGCTTCGATAATTCCTATCGGAGATGGAGTTGCACTAATTAAAGTAAAGGACAGAAAGGCAAAAAGTAATGAAAAATAGTAAAAATATAGGCAAATTACCTAAAATATTAGCACCTGCTGGAAATCTGGAAAAATTGATAATGGCAGTGGAATATGGAGCAGATGAAGTTTTCTTTGCTGGCAAAACAATGGGACTAAGAGCAGGTTCTAAGAATTTTAATTCAGATGATTTAGAAAAGGGAATAGAATACTGCCATAAGCATGGAGTTAAATCCAATATAACAGTAAACATAGTACCTCATGAAAATGACTTAAATGGTTTTGAGGACTATCTTAAATACTTGCAAAAAATAGGTGCAGATGCACTTATAGCCTCAGATGCAGGAGTCATAGACATTATAAAGCAGACAACACCTGACATGAGGATACATCTTAGTACTCAAGCTAATACAACAAACTCAAGTGCCGCAAATTTTTGGTATAAGCAAGGGGTAAAAAGGATAGTTTTAGCAAGAGAATTATCATTTGATGAAATTGAAGAAATTATTAAAAATACACCAAAGGATTTGGAATTTGAGGCATTTGTGCATGGAGCTATGTGCATATCTTATTCTGGCAGATGTCTGTTAAGCAGTTTTATGACAGGAAGATATTCAAATAAGGGCGATTGTGCTCAGCCATGCAGATGGAAATATAATATCGTTGAGGAAAAGAGACCTGGCGAGTATTTTCCTATTGAGGAAAATGACGAGGGAACATTTATTTTTAATTCTAAAGATTTATGTATGGTAGAGTACATGCAAAAATTTGTAGATTTAGGTATAAGTGCATTGAAAATAGAAGGCAGGATGAAAAGTGAATACTATACAGCAAATGCTGTTAGAGCTTACAAGAATGCCTTATTGGAAGTGGATAAATATGGCGATAAAGCTGATTTGCAATATTGGAAAGAAGAACTTGAAAAGGCTTCATACAGAGATTATACATATGGATTTTATCTAGGAAATCCTTATGAAACTGCACAGCTGTACACTTCCAGCAGTTATATAAGAACGTATGATGTAGTTGCCATAGTAAAGGATTATGATAAGGCTACACAGATAGCGACGCTAGAGCAGAGAAACAAATTTAATGAGGGTGACTTGTTAGAGGTTTTTGGACCTGCCGGAAGACATTTTGAAATAATTGCCAAGGAAATGAAAAATGAAAAAGGTGAAAGAATTGATTCAGCCCCTCATGCACAGGAAATTATTCAGATGAAAATTGAAAAAGAATTAGCACCATATTATATAATTAGAAAAAAGAAATAAGAAAGAGAGGAAAATAATCCCAATGAAAACCCCTTTATTTATTGGTATAACAGGAGGAAGTGGTTCAGGAAAAACCACTATCGTTAATAAAATTTTTTCTGAGGTTCCTGAAAGAAGCATAGCTATAATAGAGCAGGACTCATATTACAAGGATCAAAGTCACTTATCTTATGAGGAAAGATGTAAGACGAATTATGACCATCCATTTGCTTTCGATACAGACCTTTTGATAGAACATATAGAATCATTAAAAAATGGACATGCTATTGAGAAACCTTTGTATGATTATGAAATTCATAATAGGAAAAAGGAAACAATGCTAATAGAGCCAAAGGAAATCATAATAATTGAGGGATTATTGGTTTTTTACGACGAGAGAATAAGAAATCTGTTAGATATTAAAATATTTGTAGACACAGATGCAGATTTAAGATTAATAAGAAGAATTATAAGGGATATAAATGAAAGAGCCCGTACAGTGGACTCAGTCATAGCTCAATATATTAATACAGTAAGACCTGCACACGAACAGTTTATAGAGCCAACTAAAAAGTATGCAGATATCATAGTAACAGAGGGCGGCAACAACCTAGTTGCAATAGACTTAATGGTCACAAAAATTAAATCCTTTATGGATAAGTAGCTAAATCTTTGTGGTTTAAATTTATATAATGCTTATAAAAGATAGTAAGTTATGACTTTGAGAAGTATAGGGCAAATCATTAATTTACTATCTTTTATTATTGACAAAATAAAAATAAAGGAGCTGTAGCAAAAATAATTTTCGATGAACCCTTTATTATATACCTAGATGCTGTTTTAACCCTTATGGCTAGCACGATAATTATCTTTCAAAGGATCATTTAAACTTTTTAAATTTAATTTGTTTTAAAATTTTTTATTGCATAATTTCCAATTTTATGCTATTATTTGAAATAAAATGAAATATTGTGAAATATTAAATATTTTATTGTCGAAAAAATAAATCCTATATGGATAAATAAGAGGAGTGTAAAAAAATGATATTGTACATTAAACAAAAAGTGCTCGCATTAACAGATTCGTATAATGTTTTTGACGAAAATTTACAACCAATCTACAAGGTTAAGAGTAAGCTTCTATCATTATTAAGTAATATAAATCTTTATGATATGTCTGATAATGAGTTGTTTTTAATTAAAAGAAAATTTACTTTTATGCTCGCTGAATATGAAATATACAAAGGTGAGACCTTACATGCAAAGCTAAAACAAGAATTTTCATTTTTCAAGCCAAAGCTGAAAGTTACAAGTCCATATGGAGATTATGAAATTCAAGGTGAATTATTTGCCATGAACTTTAAAATAACTTTTAATGGCGAGCTTTTAGGTACTATAAGCAAGAAAGCTTTGTCACTTGGAGACAGTTATAAATTAGAGATAGCAGATGAAAAAGATGCAACATTTTTTACTGCACTTGCTATAGCAATAGATAATTGCCTACATAATGGGAAAAAATAATAATTGATATAAAGTTGTACACAACAAAGCACAAAGAAAAATGTTCTCATTTTCTTTGTGCTTCGTTTTTATAAATTTTTTACACAGAATTAGAGTTGTTATCATTTTTTTCATAGTTTAGCAAAGCATCATAAAGCTTTTTAAGAGCTTTTTTTTCAATTCTTGATACATAGGAACGGGATATGCCAAGTTGTTTGGCTATTTCACGCTGTGTCTTATGATCGTTGTTTCGTATACCATACCTCATTTCTATTATAGTTTTTTCTCTTTTAAGCAGTGCTTTATCCCATATTTTATTTAGTATTTCAATCTTTTGTTCTTTATCAATTCGACCTATAATCTCCTCACATTCGTATTTAATAACGTCAATTAAAAATATACTATTACCCTCCTTGTCAGTTCCAAGAGGCTCGTGAAGTGATATCTCATTTTTTAATTTTTTATCGCTTCTTAATGTCATAAGTATTTCGTTTTCAATACACTTAGCAGCATATGTAGCAAGTCTAATTCCTTTGTTGTTGTCAAATGTAGTAACAGCCTTAATTAATCCTATAGTACCTATGGAAATTAAATCTTCTGGGTCAATATTTACAGATTTATATTTTTTAACAACGTGTGCAACCAAACGCAAATTTCGTTCAATTAGCAGATTTCGTGCTTCGAGATTTCCTGTTTTTGATTTTTCTATCAGCTCATATTCTTCGTTTTTACTTAAAGGCTGAGGGAAAGAGCTGCCAGCAGTTATGTATCCAAAAAGAAAAATTGTAAATGGAAAAATAAATTCAATTAATCCTTCAATCAAACAAACACCTCCATATTTCAAGTAATGTAATTATATGTTAAATGGACAGAAAACTTGTTTGTACCAATAAAATATATAATTATTAAAAAAATTTTAATATTCAAAAATAAAAATTTCACTTTGACACTGTAAATAAATGTAGTATAATATAGCTTGTTGGATGACATTGTTGAATTATGTCGATTAATATAAGAAAGAAAACATTATTTTTATTAAGTAGCATAATAATTATATATAAAGAGGTTAAAATGAAGCATATTTTTATTATTAATCCTATTGCGGGAAGTGGTAAGTACCAAATAGAGCTTGAAAAGTCTATACATAAATATTTTAAAAACGAAAAAGAGAGATATGATGTATACATTACGAATGGCAAGGGTGACAGCAAGCATTATATCGAAGAAAAATGTAAAGAAAATAAGCCATATACTTTTTATTCCTGTGGCGGCGATGGTACTTTACATGAGATTATTAATGTTGCCTATAAATACAAGCATGTAAATGTAGCACTAATTCCTTGCGGTAGTGGAAATGATTTCGTAAAAAATTTTACTAACAATAATAATTTCTTTGATATAGCTTCACAAGTTAATGGAACTGTTACATCTGTTGATTTGGTAAAGGTTAATGATAAATATGCAACATCTGTCTGCAATATTGGCTTTGATGCTGATGTTGCATATAATGTGGACAAATTTAGAAAAATTCCGTTTATTTCAGGACCAACACGTTATTTTTTATCGGTTTTATACTGCTTGGTAAAGAAGCTTGGAAATTTTCTTGAAATAAAATTTGATGATGGAACTATCATAAAGAACGATTTTTTACTTAGCGTAGCTGCTAACGGAATGTTTTATGGTGGAGGATATAAATGTGCGCCATATGCAAGTATAAATGACGACTTAATAGATGTTGTTTTAATAGATAAGGTATCCCGATTTAAGATAATTAATCTAATAAAAAAATATAAAAAGGGAGAGCATCTAATAGACGAAGCTATTAAGAAAATATGCACTTACAAAAAATGTAGAGAACTTTTAATAAAGAGCGAATCATTTATAAATATTTGCATAGACGGAGAGAGCTATTCATATGACCAAATAAATTTAAAGATTGAAAAGGAAGCAGTTAATTTCATAATTCCAGAAGGCTCACATCTTTATGAGCAAAGCAACCTTGAAGGAGAATTTAATTTTGCTTGATAAATATCAATGTATCAAAGAGTTTTTAGCATACAATGAGGTTTATCATGTGCTTTGTCAAGATATATGACAAGAAAAAAGACAGGAGAAATTTTCTTCCTGTCTACAGAGCGAAACTTGTTTCGCTCTTTTATTATTTTACAATCTTATATTCACCTCTAACAAGTAAAATAGCATCAGTAACAGCTAAAACTCCACGCCCGTCACTTCTTGGAACTATAAGCAGATGATTTGATACTACTGCAACTCCATGTGCTATGTCTCCGGCTTTTGTAACATCTGATAAACCACCTAATGAACTTGCTATGGCATTCACTTTTCCGCTTCTTAGAATGATTTCTGCACCTGCTCCCGCTATAAGACTTTCTCCAGTTTTTAGCTCAACTACTTGAAGCGTGCTACTACCTGTTCCGGTTCCTGTGTTCTTTAATTTTTCATTAAGCTCAGCTATTGTTTTTTCATGTTCTGCAATTTTGTTTAAACCATATTTTTCAATTAATTCATTAAATCTTTGGTTTAAATAGCTTAAAACTACGATAGGATCGTTGTTATCACCAGGGGCTGCATTTATTAGTGGGTTTATTGGTAGGATAAGTAAAATTAAAACTATTAAAACTATTGACAATATTTTTTTCAAGATAATCACTCCTGTTAGATATATTCTATGTGCAATTAAATTTTAATTAATTCTTTATAAAAATAGCTTGCAATTAAACTTACACATAATGACATTTTAATGCAAATTAAGAAAAAATACAAGGAAAAATATTTGGAAAAAAATGTAAAAAAGTGAAAACAAATGAGAAATGGACAAATTAGTATATTGATTTATTAATAATTATGTGTTAATATTATTATTTGAGGTTAGTATACTGATGAAAGGAAAGAGGATAGAGCATGGAAAAAACAAGAAGAATTTCGATAAAAAATAGCGAAATTATCATTGATTTTATATATTATTTATATTTCATAATTGCTATAGGGGTTAAAGTGTTCTATTTGCAATTTACTACAGGACTAAACATAAATGAAGCAAGCTTTAGCAATTTAAACGAAAACACTATACGTGCAGCTCTTAGCATTATTTTGATGATTTTCTCTATTTTCTTCGTATTGTTTAAAAAACGAAGAAATGGTGCTTTGTTTGTAGTTAATTTAATTTTAGGTATTATATTTCTTGGAGACACATTATATTATAGATACTATCAGATGCCTTTGAGCGTATCTCTTATTTATCAAATTGGGGTTGTAGGAGATGTAAAGGGAAGTATGGGAAGTCTGTTTAGATTAAAGGACATTGTGTATTTTATTGATTTACCTATATATTTTATATTTTTCTTTATAAAAAGAACTATAAAAAAGCATTATCCACTATATGCTGTGAAAAGAAGATATGAATTTCCTGTTGCAATTCTTATTGCAGTAGTTTCAATTATAATGTTCAATAACTGTTATAAAAACTCTAATACTGTTTTATATAATTATGATAGAAATTACGCAGCTAAAGATTTGAGCATTTTGTATTATCATTATTATGACACTAAGAACTTTTTGCATGATGAGATAGAGAAAAATAAGCCATTGACGGCAAGTGACAAGCAAATGGTATCAGATTATTTTGATAATAAGCAAAAGCTTGAAAATTCAAAATATAAAGGAATTGCAAAGGATAGGAATTTAATTGTAATTCAGGTTGAAGCACTTCAAGGCTTTGCTATAGAGAATACTATTGAAAATCAAGAGATAACACCATTTTTGAATAAGCTTATAAAAGAAAGTGTTTATATGGAAAATATTTATCATCAGGTTGCTGGTGGAAATACCGCTGATGCTGAATTTTTGATAAATAATTCCCTTTATCCGGCAGAGTCTGGAGCTGTAAATTTTAGATACCCTAATAATCTATATCATTCACTTGGAAATATTTTAAAATCTCAAAATTATAGCACATATGCGGCTCATGCGTACAAGCCGTCGTTTTGGAACAGACAAAATTTCTATATAAGTGAAGGCTTTGATAATTTCTTTGATTTAAACAAGTATAATCTTGATGAGATTATTGGCTGGGCTGTAAGTGATGAGTCATTTTTCAGACAGACATTTGACATGATAGATTTAAACAATAAATTTTATTCATTTAATGTTACTTTAAGCAGTCACCACCCTTATGATGCTTTTATAAAAATGGATAATCTTGATGTAGGCAAATATAAAGATAAGCAGCTTGGCAACTTTTTAAAAGCGGCAAGATATGATGACTATGCTTTGGAACGATTATTTGAAATCCTAAAGGAAAAAGGGATATATGATAATTCGATTATAGTTATCTATGGCGACCATTCTGCCTTATTTGAGGACCAAAAGGCAGATCTTTGTGAGTTTACTGGCATTGAATACAATGATTTTAATTGGAAAAAGTTACAGAAAATACCTGCGATAATTCATGTGCCTGGAACTGACTTAGTAGAGAGAGTAGAAAAGGTCGGAGGACAAGTTGATATTTTACCGACGATTGCTAATTTGATGGATTTAAACATGCCGTATATGCTAGGAAAGGATATGTTAAATATTCCAAATGATAATGGCTACGCTGTTCTTAGATACAGCTCTGTTATAACAGATGATTATATGTATTTAAGCGATACAGGTAAATATTATGACATGAAAACTGGTGATGTGATAGATGCAGAAATTTATGCAGATGATTTAGAAGCTAAATTGCTGGATTTAAAAGTATCTGATATAATTATAAACAAAGACTATTTTAGGAAAACAAAAGACCGCTAAGCGGTCTTTTATTACTTTATGTTGTTAAATGTCATTATGCTCTGTTCTCTTGTGTATGTTGCCTTTGGACTGAAATTATTATTTTCTGTACCTTTCATGATTCCGTTGGCACGGCAGAAGTTAATTCCATCTATTGCCCAATCTTTTGCGGTTTTCATATCAGCGAAGTTCGAATTTGGAGAATTGTTTATATCCATGCCTAAAATCTTACAAACTTTTCGTATCATAGTTGCTGCTTGCTCTCGGTTAATTTGACCATTTGGTGAAAATTGACTATTTCCGGTACCACCTGTTATATCAAGAGCAAAAGCTGCTAAGATGTCAGTATCTTTCGTATCAGTAAATGCGTTTGTATTCCTAGATACACCATTTTCAGCAAGAATAGTATCGATACTTTTAGATAATTTGTTCTCAATATATTTAACTGCAAGGCGACAAAATTCAGCTCTGGTGATAATGTTTTTATAATTATTTTGTAACTGTGCTGGCACAAAACCTTTTGTAATTGCAGATTTAATATCAGATTTTGCCCAATCACTGGCAGTATTTATATTAGGAATATTAGCATATAGTTTTTCGATTTCCTTAACAATAGTAATTAAGCCACTTCCGTCATTTTCAAGAAAATAAGTCTTAACTGACTTATAATTTCCGGATTTAATTGTTACAACCAGATTATGAATACCTTTTTGTATGTCCTTTGAATTTATAACACATTTATAGGGTATTGTTTCTTCACTTTTAAGAACTTTATTATCAAGGGTATATGTAACGCTTATTGTGGGGTCTCCGATGATTTGGCAGTATGTATATAGTTCAACTTCAGAAAGATTATCTTTATAATTCTCTGCCTTTACATATGCTAATGGCTTTTCTCCCATTTCCTTTATTAAAGCTTTGTTGCTTTCTATTGAGTTCTTATATTGTGTGAAAACAGCATCATTTTTATTGAAAGCATATATATAACCAACACTATTCTTTGGAATAACATCAAAGTATATCATTCCCTTAACTTGTGGAAAGAGCATATTAGCATAGGTGTAAAGTATATTCATTCTGCTTTTAGCAAAGTCTGTTAGATTGATGTCTTTACCTACAACAGAATGACCAGAGCCACCCTCTGTAATTATTATTGGTTTTTTGCTTCCATATCTGTTAACTATGTCTTTAAGCTTTGTAATAGGGTTTGCATATTTACCCAAACTATAGTACATTTCTTCATAATCTTGACCAGCAGTAAGTGTTTGTAAATTTTTAAATTTATTTGTGTAAAGTGACACACCAACCCAGTCAACAAATTCATCACCGGGATAATAATTACTTATATCTACATTCCAATTTGAGATATCATTAGGAGAAAAAACTGTTGCAACATTTGGCGCATTTTCTCTTGCTATTTTAGTTATTTTTACAAATGCTTTTTTATAATTTTCAGCATCTGCAAGGTTTTGCCAAACGTTCATTTCACCGCCAATTCGAAGTAAAACCGGAGTTTCTAAAGATTTTAAATATTTCATGGTTTCGTTTAAATATGAGTCAGCTTCTTTTGCTAAAACTTTTTTTAATGAATCATTTTCATCCGGCATATTAAAAGCAATATGTATTATTCTTTTTCCATCTGCATATGGCTTTATCAAATAGTCAAAGTCTTTGATGTTTTCATCTAAACATTCAATATAGAACGAAACAGCTGTTTCATTTGCCATTGGAGCAGCACCATCTTTTGTGAAAGGTCTCCCAAAGTACGTACCATTCTTAGGCTCGTGCTTCATTCCAAAATATGGTATAGAATCTGTATTTTGCGTAAGTGCATAAATTTCAGTCATAGGATCTATTTTTATAATTCTTGCTTTTGCAATTTTAACTGCATCATCAAATTTGAGATATTCTGCATATGGAATCATTTCTTTTAAGCACTTTATAGCCATATCATAATTGCCTTGTTTCTCATATATTTGATACATTTTCTCGTATCTGGCATTGAGTATTCCAGCCTTATCATTATCCATAGGCCTGTCTTTAAAAACCTTGATGGTTTCCTCGCAAAGTCGTAAAATTTCTGCTTCATTGTTTTCAGCGACAGCCTTTACATATGGGTCATGGAATTTCCAATATTCTTTTGGTATATCAGCCATTGCACTTTGAAAGCTTGAAATTGTCATAAGAAATACCAAAGTCAGTACAGAAATTGTTCTTATAAATTTTTTAATATTCATTGTACATCCTCCTGATGTTAAGATTTGTATAATTATTTGTTAAATGAAAATATATAAATATTATGTCATAAATTAAGTGAAAATGCAATATTTTAGTATGTATTTTATAAAGCTAAATTTATATTTAATAATTTTATAAGATTTAGTAAAAATTAAGGAAATAAATATATTGATTATTTGCTTTTTATATATATTGTGGTATAATTGTTAATGATAAAAATTTTGACAGATAATAAATTTTACAAAAGTGAGGTTCTCATGATTAGAGGAAGCTTTATTATAAATAAAATTACAATTTTTTACATCTACATTTCTAACATGCTGAAAAAGAGCATTACATATAGATTTTTTGAAATGCTTGGCAAATATTTTGAAAGATTATCAAGAAACAGTTTAATATTAAGCTTTTTTTCTAATAATTGGGATACATATTTAAAGACTGAAAACAGTATGTTTGTTAATGGCACTAAACAATTTTTAAGTAATGTATCTTCAAATATTGAAAATACAAATTCTAAAGTATTAACGGCAGTTAAAGATAGCTTTATTGTAAATATTGCTAATGAAAATATGCTGTTAATTTTTGTGTATTTACTACTTTTTTTAATTCCCTTAGCACCTACGATGATATTAGCATTTATCGCTATGGTATGTATAGTATTATATATATTTAACGTTGTTATGGGAAGAATTAAGCTTAACAAGCCATCTCTTTTAACTTGCTTTATAGCAGTATTTTTAATTTGTTATATTGCCAGTACATTTATGTCATATGATGTGCGAAAAGCAATGCAGACAATGTTAATTTTTATTACATTTGCTTTTATGACCTTTATAATATCTGAAATAATAAACAATAAAAAAAGATTAAATGCAGTTATAAACCTTGTTTTGTTCTCCGGAATGATAGTCTCGTTTTACGGTATTTATCAATACTTTGCAGGAGTACATATGGATGCTGCGTGGATAGATACAAAGACCTTTTCAGATATATCAATAAGAGTTTATTCTACATTCAGCAATCCAAATGTTTTAGGCGAATATCTAATAGTTATAGCATCGTTAGCAATAGGTATGTTATGGAAATCAGATAATGTAAAATTAAAGCTTTTTTATTTAGCACAGGTTTTAATTGCTATCATTTGTTTGTTTATGACGAACTCAAGAGGTTCAATGGTAGGATTATTTATTGCAATTGCAATATTTATTATACTTGCTGAAAAAAGGTTGATAATTTTTGGTGTAGTAGCTATGTTGGCATTGCCTTTTATAATGCCACAGAGTATTTGGAGTAGAATTATGAGTATTGCCAGTATGTCTGATAGTTCATCACTTTATAGGATATCAATATACAAAGCGAGCATCAATATGATAAGAGATTTTGTGATTACTGGAATTGGAGTAGGTTCATTCAACTTGGTATATCCAATATACTCCTTTAATGCTGCCTATGCCTATCATTCACACAATATATTTTTACAAGTATTCATTGAAATGGGTATAATTGGCTTTTCAGTATTTGTTGGAATTATTATTTTATATATTCAAAAAATGTATTATGGAGTAAGAAATTCTTTAAATAAAAATAGGTACATAGGAGCAGTTATTTTAGGAGGCTTTGTAGGCTTCTTAATCCAAGGCTTTGCAGATTATCTATGGTTTGATTACAGGATAATTTTGCTGTTTTGGATGATTGTAGGGCTTGGCATAGCAACAGTTAAGATAAATGCTGAAAGAAAAGTAGGTTTGGAAAATGGAGAAAACTAAAAAACGTGTAATTCATGTTCTTACTGATAAAAATATCGGAGGTGCAGGGCGATGGCTGCTAAATTACTTAAAATTTCATAATGGAGATTTATTTGATGTAATGGTAGTGGTACCAAGTGATAGCTTGTTGAAGGAGCCTTTGAAAAATCTGAAGTTTGGTGGCATAATAGATATTTGTGATATGGATGAA
>DCPV01000193.1 GCA_002323775.1 Firmicutes bacterium UBA1535
GTCAAACTTTACAAGTCCTTTGCCAAATTCGATATTATCAACTGCCATACCTGAAAGCTTAGGCCCAACTAGGGCTAAAAGATTTCCTATGATGGTAAGCACAAGTGCCATCAGCAATAGAAATTTGTGTTTATATAAGTATTGCCACAATCTAAACATGACTTTTTTTCTGGATTTTTTTATAGTGTGTGGTGTTTTTTTCTCATTTTTTAATTGTGTCATTTTAATAAAGCTTCCTTTCTAAATTTTGAATATCTGTAACTTTATGAATAGAGCTTAACCTCTATAAACAATGCTAATTATTCTCACTCATCTGTGAAATACTAATTTCTTTATATATCTCACAAGTATTAATCAAATCTTCGTGAGTTCCATAGCCTATTATTTCGCCATCCTCTAAAACGAGTATATGATCAGAATTCATTATTGAGCTTACTCTTTGTGCCACTACTATTGTTGTCGTCTCCTTAAAATTATCCCTGATTTCTTTCCTTAAATTTGCATCTGTCTTATAGTCCAAAGCACTGGAGGAGTCATCCAATATAAGTATCTCAGGTCTGCCAGCTAAGGCTCTTGCAATCAAAATTCTTTGCTTTTGTCCTCCACTTAAGTTAGCACCTCTTATATCAAGCTTTGCGTCATAATTTCCGTCTATATTTTCTATAAAATCTGACGCCTGTGCATAAACAGAGGCTTCCTTAACCTGCTCAAGATTTATCTTCCTGCCAAGTGTTATATTCTCTAATATTGTATCCTCAAATATAGTATCATTTTGGAATACTATTCCAAATTTCTCATTTAAGGTAGATTTATCTAAACTCTTTATATTTTGTCCATCAATTAAAATTTCACCGGTGTTTACATCGTAAAATCTCATCAAAAGATTTATTATAGTTGTTTTTCCAGAGCCTGTTGAACCTATTATGCCAAGTGATTCTCCTCTTTTTAATTTAAAGTTAATATTGCTAAGATTATTCTCAACAGAATTATAGGAAAATGAAACATTATTAAATTCTACATGATAATCACTTTTTCCTGTCAAATTATTAGTAACATCGATATCTTGCTTAACTAAATCCTTTTCTGTATCTAAAACCTCTTTTATTCTATTAGCAGAAGCACTAGCCCTAGAAAGAACTACGAATACTCTTGTAACAGCCATCATTGCATTTAAAATTATGGTGAAATACGTTAGGAATGCTATAATTTTACCAACCTCTGTCAAGCCCATATTTACTCTGAATGCTCCAACCACTATAATACAAACTAATCCTAAATTAAGCAATAAACTCATAGAGGGATTGATGACAGCAGTTATCATGCCTGCTCGCTTTTCTTTTTTTACAACATCAAGATTGACATCCTTAAACTGCTCTGCTTCATAGTCTGTTTTTGACAATGCTTTAATTACTCTTATTCCAACAATATTTTCTCTTACCTTTCGTATAAGCCTATCAATAGCGCCTTGCTGTTCCTTGTATAAAGGTAAGCTTCTCTTAGTAACAAAATATACTAAAATTCCAAGCATAGGTAATATAGCAACTAAAACTAATGTTAGATACAAATCTAATGTAGAAGTCACAAAAATACCTCCAATAACTAATATTGGGGCTCTAATTCCTATTCTTTGCATCATGCCAAGCATATTATGCACATTATATGTATCTGTTGTCATTCTTGAAATTAGTGATGGTATACCGAAATCATCCACTTGTGTACTTGATAAGTATGAAATTTTTTCAAATAAATCGAATCTTATTCTCTGTGTAGTATCTCTAGCTACTTTAGCTGCCATACGATTTGCGACTATATTGAGTGTAACTCCAAGGATTGAGCATACTATCATCAATCCGCCCCAAGCAAATATTAACATAATATCCTGCATTGGAATAATATAGTCAATAATATGAGCTAATATCCAGGGTATAAATAAATCCATTATAGTTCCAATAAATTTTATTATTATCCCAAAGCTCATTCGCCCAATATAAGGCTTTAGATATCCTAATATTTTTTTCATTGTGCATTACCTCATAAGCTATTATAAATTTTCTTCCCCATTATATTATATACCTATTTTTTAGAAAGTCAAATAATAGAAAAACTTTTCTTAAACTAAAATTAAGATTTCATTAAAATTTACAATTTATTATTGAAAAAAAATCAACTTATGTAGTATAATGTTAATTGCCTAACAAAAATACAAAATAAGGCAATTTAATGGAGGTGTTAAGTAATTTGAACAATTTTTTTAAAAATCTATTTTCAAAAAATTCAGATTTTGGTGGCTCTGATGGAGAACAAAATGGTTCTCCACGAAGAAATTCTTATAAAAGAGTTTCCACATTAATTACTGTCGTATCTGTAATACTTATAGCATTGATAGTAGCATTTAATTCAAGCTATCAGGTTAAAGAACAGGAGCAGGTTATTATATTAACTTTTGGAAAGCCAACAGGTATTGCCAGCTCAGGACTGCACTTTAAGGTACCTTTTATGCAGGAAATACGAAAGGTTGATACTACAATAAAGGGCTTGACTATCGGATATAAGCAAGACTCTGGAGAAAGCATAGAATCAGAATCACTTATGATAACCGGAGACTATAACTTTATCAACGTTGATTTCTTTATAGAATATAAGGTAGCTGACCCTATTAAGGCACTATATGCCTCTCAAAGCCCTATATCTATACTTAAAAATATTTGCCAAAGCTCTATAAGAACTGTAATTGGATCTTCTAATGTAGATGATGTACTAACAACAGGAAAGGCAGAGATACAAGCAAAGACAAAGGAGCTTGTTTTAGAAAAACTATCCGTTCATGATATTGGAATTCAAATAATCAATATCACAATACAGGATGCTGAGCCACCTACCAGTGAAGTTATGGAAGCATTCAAGCAGGTTGAAACAGCAAAGCAAAGTAAAGAAACAGCTATAAACAACGCAAACAAATACAGAAATGAAAAGCTTCCGGCTGCCAGAGCAGAGATAGATAAAATCATACAGGACGCTGAAGCTACAAAGGCAAGACGAGAAAATGAAGCAATAGGTCAAGTAGCAAGATTTAACAAAATGTACGAGGAATACATAAAATATCCGGAAATAACTAAGAAAAGAATGTTTTTTGAAGCAATGGAGGAAATCATGCCAGGACTTGAGGTCATAATTGATAATGGCGATGGAAGCACTCAAAAGATTTTACCTCTTAAATCATTCACAGAGAATAACAAGGCAGGAGGTAACGAGTAATGAAAAAACCAATAATTATAATAGCATGTATATTGCTTGTTTTGATATTAATAAACTCCTTTGCCATCATTACATATGAAAATGAAT
>DCPV01000010.1:0-2364 GCA_002323775.1 Firmicutes bacterium UBA1535
TATCTATATTTAGGCTTAATTTTTCAACTATATTTTTAAATCTTTCGCTTATTTCACTAAATATTTCTTTATAAGTATTATTATTTTTATCTAAATTTAAAACATTGTTTCTCGTTTTATAACATAAATATAGTAAATCAGTAACTTTTCTGCTTGCGAAGTTACCTAATACAGAAACCCCCGGAGCAGATGCTACAACATATTTTATGGTATCATCATTTTTTATGATATTTCGTACCTTTATAAATTGCTTGTCATCTGATAAAGAAGTTCCACCAAATTTAGCAAGCTTAATCAAGATATAACCTCCTCCATTTTCTTAATGCTTTTTTAAGAAATTTGTAGTATAATAAAAAACATTACTTTATAAGTATTAAAAAAAAAACATTCTGTTACAAAATTTCAATAATTTTAAATACAGAATTAATTTACAAACGAAAATTTTTAGTTGAAAAATAATCAAAATAATGATATATTACAATAGCTTACAATAGAAAGTGTATAAAAAGGAAGTGTATAAAATGTTATGTTCAGCTTGTAAAAAAAATATTGCTGTAATATTTATAAATAAAATAGTAAGTGGTAAAATGGACTCAGTTGGTCTATGTATACCATGTGCAAAAAAACAAGGCTTTGCTCCTATGGATCAAATAATGCAGCAAAGCGGACTAAATCCTGAAGATTTTGATAATATAAACGATCAATTAAATGAAATGATTGATGAATTTGATTTAGATACCATTGCAGGAGGACTTAAAAGTCTTAGCTCAGAGGAAGCACCGTCTGAGGAAGATAGCGAAGCATCTGATGTAAAGGGCTTAAATGATAAAGAATTTGGAAGCCTAATGGACTTTATGAACAAGGCATTCTCCGGAAAGCTCACACCATTTGGCTCTAACACTTCTGGTTCTTCTGATGACAGCAATGATTCTGAGCTTATTAATGAACTCCAAAAAGGAGGAACAAAATTAAAGGAAGCACCTAAAAAGAAAAAGAGAAAATATCTTGATACTTATGGTACTAACTTAACTGACAGAGCTCTAGGTGGCAAAATAGACAGAATTATCGGCAGAGAAAAAGAAATAGACAGAGTTATTCAGATACTTAATAGACGTGCTAAAAATAACCCTGTTTTGATTGGTGAACCCGGTGTCGGAAAAACTGCTATTGCAGAAGGATTAGCTCTGCGTATAGCCTTAAAGCAGGTCCCGGTTAAGCTATATAATACTGAGATTTATTTGTTAGATTTAACTGCACTTGTAGCAGGTACACAGTTCAGAGGACAGTTTGAATCACGTATGAAATCAGTTATAGACGAAGCTAAAAAATCAGGTAATATAATATTAATAATAGATGAAATTCACAATATCGTAGGTGCCCGAGACTCAGAAAGCGGAGCTATGAATGCAGCTAATATTTTAAAACCCGCTCTTGCTAAAGGTGAAATTCAGGTTATCGGTGCAACCACTCTAAATGAATACAGAAAGCATATAGAAAAGGATACTGCTCTTGAGAGAAGATTTCAGTCTGTAATAGTTGATGAGCCTTCTATATCAGATTCAATTGAAATTTTAATGGGAGTAAAGGATTATTACGAAAGCTACCATAAGGTAAAGATAAACAAAGAAGTAATTGAAGCTGCTGTCAAAATGTCTGAAAGATATATAACCAATAGATTTTTACCAGACAAAGCAATAGATGTTATTGACGAGGCAGGCTCAAGAGTAAATTTACGAAACAGCGGACTCGTTGAATTAGAGACCTTAAAGAGTGAATTAGTAAAGCTTAGACAAGAAAAAGAAATAGCTGCCGCAGACGGAGATTATGAAAAAGCAGCCGAGTATAAGGTCAATGAGCTTAGACTTGAAAATAATATCGAAAGACTTACTAATGAATGTGAAAATGTCAGCCTAACAGAGGAAGATATAGCTCATGTCATAGAGTCTTGGACTAAAATACCGGTTCAAAAGATAACAGAGATTGAGGCTGAAAAGCTTATAAACCTAGAGCAAAGACTACACAAGAGAGTTATAGGTCAGCATAAGGCTGTAGAAGGTCTGTCAAAGGCTATAAGAAGAAACCGTTCAGGCTTTAGAAAGAAAAAGAAGCCGGCGTCGTTTATATTTGTCGGTCCTACCGGAGTAGGTAAAACAGAGCTTGCTCGTACTCTTGCATTTGAAATGTTTGAAAACGAAGAAGCAATGATTAGGATAGATATGTCTGAGTACATGGAAAAGCATACTGTATCTAAGCTGATTGGAGCTCCTCCGGGATATGTCGGCTATGACCAAGCAGGATTTTTAACTGAGAAAATCAGACGCAAGCCATATTCGGTTATACTTCTTGATGAAATAGAAAAAGCTC
>DCPV01000010.1:2420-3123 GCA_002323775.1 Firmicutes bacterium UBA1535
TGATGAAATAGAAAAAGCTCATTCTGATATATTTAATATATTGCTGCAAATACTTGAGGATGGCAGACTTACTGACAGCCAAGGCAGAACAGTAAATTTTGAAAATACAATTGTCATAATGACTTCAAATGTTGGAAACAGCGGTCAAATCAACAAAATCGGCTTTGGTGATTCAAATAACAAGGAATATAATCTGTTAGAAGCAAAAATACAGTCTGCTTTAAAGGAAACCTTTAAGCCTGAATTTTTAAACCGTGTTGATGGGGTTGTAATATTCAGCGAGCTTTCCAAGGAAGAACTTCGCCAAATCATTGATTTGATGATAAATGAAGTAATTGACGAAGGAAAGAATAAAAAGATTTCGATAAATGTTTCCGATAAGATGAGGGATTTTATACTTGAAAAAGGTTATGACCCTAAGTACGGAGCAAGACCGTTAAGAAGAACTATACAAAAGTATGTAGAAGACGAAGTTGCCGAAAGCTACTTAAAGGGCTTGCTAAAAGAAGGAAATGTTGTTAATATCGACATAGAAAATGAAAAAACAGTGTTGAATGTAGTTAAAAATTAATTACAAGATATAGAATGTAAAAAGCCACTATATTTAAGAGCTATCTTGATATAGTGGCTTTTTTATGTATTTTTCAGATATATCAGAAATTTTAAGCATATTTAGCATAGCTAATTTATGAAAATAAATATA
>DCPV01000205.1:0-636 GCA_002323775.1 Firmicutes bacterium UBA1535
AATGAAGATACAAAGGAAAAACTAGACGAGCATACAGAAATTATAAAGGATACTGCTAGAAAATTTTTGTGTCAGATAGGGACGTTAGACTTCCAGCAGGAGGATGGTCTTAATTCTGTTTTACCATTAGGATTAGTGAATGAACTGCAAGTTGATAGATGTCTAAGTACAAATTCTACTGCTGTATTTATGCCATTCAATGCTTATGATTTAGCAGATAAGAATGGTAATTTTTATGGGATAAATGATATCTCCAAAAACATGATATTGATTAATCGCAAAAATTTAAAAAATAGTAATGGTTTTGTTCTAGGTGCGTCTGGCTCAGGAAAATCTTTTGCCGTTAAGGAAGAAATAGTGCCTATATTACTCAATACCGATGATGATATAATTATAATTGATCCAGAGCGAGAGTACACTAAATTAGTAATGGAGCTTGGAGGTACAGTTATTTATATATCTCCAAATTCTAAAACTTTTATCAATCCTTTTGATTTGACAGAAGAGTATGCAGATGATGACGATCCTTTGGTATTAAAATCGGATTTTGTATTATCACTTTGTGAAAGTATTATAGGTGGGAAAAATGGACTAGGTTCTAAAGACAAATCAATATTAGACAGATGTACTAGGTTA
>DCPV01000205.1:740-6373 GCA_002323775.1 Firmicutes bacterium UBA1535
ATATAAAGAGTATTTAAAAGATTTTAATAAAGAAAATATTCCTACATTTAAAGAATTTTATAACATTTTAAAAAACCAACCAGAGCCTGAAGCTCAAAATTTAGCACTAGATTTAGAAATTTATGTCGAAGGCAGTCTATCTGTATTTTCAAATAGGACAAACATTGATGTAAATAATAGGTTGATTTGTTTTGATACAAAAGACTTGGGTAAACAGCTAAAAACAATGGGACTTTTGATTGCACTCGACGCTGTCTGGAACAGGCTAACGATAAATAGGTTTAAAGGTAAATATACATGGATAGATTTGGATGAGATATACTTGCTGTTTGGCAATGAATACTCATCTAATTTTCTATATGAACTTTTCAAACGTGCTAGAAAATGGGGCGGTATAGTTACTGGTATAACGCAAAACGTAGAGGAATTATTAAAATCTGAAACAGCAAGAAGTATGCTTTCTAATTCAGAATTTTTGATTCTGCTCAATCAGGCTTATAATGATAGATTGAAATTAGAAGAAATACTAAATCTTTCAAATACGCAATCAACATATATAACTAACAGTGAAGAAGGCTCAGGACTTTTACGAGCTGGTAAGAATATAGTTCCATTTAAAAATGTATTTCCTAAAGATACGGAATTGTACAAATTCATGAATACTAAGATTAAAGAAGCCATATAAGGTGGGTGTTTAATATGTATAGTGATGAGGAAAAAGATATTGGTGTTGAGTCTATTAATAAAGCAAAATCTAATCTTAACAAAGGAGCTAAGGCAGCATACATGGGTGTTAGATTTGTTGCAGATACAGTATCTAAAACTAAGAAAATTATTGATAGCAAACCAATAAGGAAATCTAGTTCAACCTCTAATGTACCAAATAGCTCTAATGTTAAGAGTGTAGCAGGCAACAAAATAATGAAGGGTAAATCTGTTTCTAAAAGTATTGTTTCTGGAGCTGCTGGAGCTATACGAATAAATGGTCGTTTAGTAGAAACTTTCTATGATAAAAATAATGACAACAACTCAGGATCTAATGCTGTGCTTGCTACATATAAAAATGTAAATAAGACACTAGATGTAGTAAAAGATACTGCTAATGCTGCTAAAACAGGATATAAGATATCTAAAAAATCTGCTGAAATTGCTATAAAGGCAAGTAAGTATATAGGAGGTTTTTTGTTAGCAAATCCTATTGTTTTAGTGGTTTTATTAATTTGCTTTGTGATTATTTTCTTATCCTCTAACATGAATGACGATGAAGATATGTTATTGATGTTTTCAGGAGTCAGCACAGATATGATACTGACAGATGAAGAATCTGTTTATAAGTACAAAGAGCTGCTGACTGACTTGGACAATGAATTTAATACTAGCATTTCTAATGCAGATTATAGCGAATATGACGACGTAGTTATTAATGGAAGAGCAGATACTTCTCTTAAAGAGATATTGTCCTTGTTTGCAGTTGCAAAGGAACAAGATATTGAATTTAATAACGTAAATTCAACTGAATTAAGGACTTTGCACAGTAGAATGTATAAAATAGAAACAGATGTTAGTACATATTTTTGCAGTGGGTGCAGCTGCCCTCATGATAAAAAAGATAATTGTGCTGGTAACTGTCAGTGTTTAGGACATGAAAGAATAACCATTGATATCATCAAATATTCTTTTGATGATATGCTTGATATTTTAGAATTTGACCAAGACCAAAAGGATTTAGCAAATCAATTTTTAGAAAAGGATTATGAAGAGATATATAGCAATTGGAGTGATTAATATAGAATTACGAGATTATCTTATTATTGATAGTATAATGGAAAGATACAAGAAAAAAGGGTACAGTAAAAAACAAATATCTCAAATAAGGAGAGGTATCGAAGATGGTATCGATATAAGTCAATATGATGATATTAATATACATCCTGATGAGATGTTTGATATTCGATGGAAGCTTGTTATTGAAAAAGTAAATGGAGGTGATTCTCATGAGTGTTAATGTCAATCAGGTTGAAAACTTGAAAAAAAGATATGATAAAGAAAAAGCATTAAAGGATAAGCTTATTAACAAAAGAAAAGACTTAGATTTAAAAATTAAAAAAACAGATGAAAACATGAAAAAAATTGCAGAAGATATTGAAAATATTGAGATTGATGAAACTATTAAGCTCATAAAACTAAAAGGGTATTCTTTATCCGATATTCAAGATGCGATTGAATCAGGAGTTTTGGAACAGACAAACCAGCAAAGTGCTAATTTTCATATTCAAGATGATATCAGTGTTGGGAGAGAAACTCTAGATAACTAAAATAGTAATATGTGATATAACTTCTGTTCTAATGGAACAAAGGTATAAAAATAAAAAAGAAATGGAGAATGGAAAAATGTTAAACTTAGGGAAATCAACAAAATATGTAAGTGTTTTTAATCCAGATGTAAAAGAGAAATATGTACAAGCTAATTTAACTACAAGCAAGAAGAATGAAGATAGTTCATATGCTAATATGTATTGGAAATCTCGATTTGTAGGGAATGCCTTTGAACCTGCCAAGCAACTGAAAGACAAAGACAAAATTGAAATTAAAAATGGTATAATTGAGAATACCTATGATAAGAAAACTGAAAAACTATGGGTTAATGTAACTATATTTGAGTTTGATGTACATAAAATTCAAGCAAAAGCAGAAACACCAACTGAATAAAAGAAAAAATAAAAAAGCGACTGTGAATGAAATCATTCGGGGAACAGTTGCTTTTTTATAAGGATATTAAATCCTTGTTCAATTCAATGATGTTTTAATGATATCATGTTTTTTTATATTGTCAAGTTTTATTTTATAAAATTATAAATGGAAAATACAACTATTTATAATTTTTAATATTATATTATTAAAAAATGTGGAGGACACTATGAGTAACAATTCAATGATTTTATCAAATTTTATGTTTGGGGAAAATATAAATATTTACAGTAAGCTTGTATACATTGCACTAAAAAAATATATAAACAAAGATACAAACTCTTGTTTTGTATCAAAGAAAAGACTTATATCCGAATGTGGGATAAGTATGTCTACACTCAATAAGGCATTAAATAATTTAGTTGAATCGGGAGTTTTGAAAAAAGAATATAGATATAGACAAAACAATAGTCAAACGTCAAATTTTTATACGCTCACACCATTTTTAACAGATGGAGATTATTATTTTACAATTAGAAAAGATATCTTTAATCTTGACTTAAAAACAAAAGAGATTATAGTTTACAGTTATCTATGTTCAGCTGCTAATAAAAATATGGAGTCTTATCCGTCTATAAAAGAAATAGCATTACATTGTGCCATAGGTGAGACAAGTGTAAAAGCTTCTATTAAGGAACTTGTTAATAGAAATCTTATAGAAAAAGTTAGTCAGCATAGAGCTGACGGTGGTAGGCGAAATAATTTATATAGAATTATCCAGGAAGATAATAATCAGGAAGTAAATTTGATTACATCTGAAAAATCATCTTACGAAGAATCATCTATAGAAGAAATAGGTGATAAGCATGATGATGAGGTAGAAAATTGTGATAGTGTTAAATGTGCTCCTTTCGTATATAATTTATCTGATGTGTTTGGACAAGACATAGTTTATGATCATAAAGTAAAAAAATTATTTTTCAATGCTGCAATAATAAAAATTATAAAGTTAAAAAAATTTAAAACCAAAAAATCAAGAAAGGAAACAAAAATTATGAGAAAAATAAATAATAACAAAAATGAAACAAACAACATGAAAATCAGAGGTGATATTTTTAGCTTTAAGCTATATGAAATAAGTTTGTTGATATATTTATATATTAACAGTAAAAATAGTATAAATGAGCCTTATTTCCCATCAATAGATGAAATAAGTCAAAAATTAAAAATTTCTAATGAAGTAGTACAGCAATCTTTAGATGAATTAGAGTTTAAAAAACTTATAGTACGATCACTATATGTCCCAGAGAATTTGTTTGATGTGTTAAACGAATTTAAGACGCAGGGGAGTATTTGATTAACCCCATAGGCGTATCAAAAACCCCACCATGGTCAAGAAAAACATCCCCATAACTAGAACCTATAAATAACAAAAATATTGCTTACTGAAAAAGAAAAATATAATAGTATATTGTGTACTAGATAATATATATACATATATCAAATTTAAGTATTTTTTATAGAATATAATAGAGATATTGTATTCTTAGGATGGTAAAGGTGGCCCAGATGCGGTTAATACTATTTTCTTTCAGTTAGCAAACAATAAATTTTTAGAAAGATATAAGCATTCTCAATAAATATAAGATTATATAAAAAAATTAATATAAGTTTATTTATTACTTGCTGTTTAATTCTGCAAAATATGGGTATAATTATATAAAATAAGAAAAATATTCTATAAGATTAAAATATAGGTAAAAATGAATATCAACTAGATAATGTAGGGATTATCTAGTTAGTTTAGAGTCTATTATAGCATAATATTGATTTTACAAAAAGTTCTAGGATTTATTAAAATTTTACTTGCAATGTATTTATTAAAGAATTGGAAGTTGAATATTGCTATAAAGTAAATTGTAAATTTAGGAATATATCTTTCAATTCTTACATAAACACAGATTATTATTCATCATTTTACAACTCTAATTTGATATGGGTGAAATACTAAATAAATATACTAAAAAGGGAGGGATTTTCAATGAAAGGAAGAGATACACTAAAAAGGGAGGGGTTTTCAATGAAAAGAAGAAATTCACTAATTATAATATTAAGTTTAATATTAACTATTTTCTTAATTTTTCCAACAACAGCATATTCATATGATGATTACAATCGTGCAGGTAATCAAAATTTTGGAAATGGAATTTTTAAAGATGGGTATTTTAGGGTAGAAGAAGCACAATTAAGAAATGTTATTGAATATTTTCTTGGCTTTATTAATTATTCTTCACTAGAACATCAAGACTTATATTTTGATTATCTCGTTGAGGAAGTTTCATCACAAAATCCTTTTTTTGGTGCAGCTGTACAGGTGGCTCTTGATTTATATAATCTTGCAGATGGTGTGATTGGAGGATGGAAAGATTATATTATTGCTATGAAAAATTTAGATAAAGAACGTAAAATAGAATTAATTGAAACTATGTATCGTGCTGAAAATATATTAGAAGGTCAATTAGAAACTATGGCAATAGCATATGAAACAGGCAAAAAGCATCGTAATTCTAATGAAAAAGCTCCAATAGAGGCTCTAATTAAAGCTAACAATATACGAAAAAATATTTTAAAAAAATTAGATAGCGATATTGAAGAAATAAATAATAAAATTACAAGAGTTACGTTTGAAGAAATAAATAGTAGGATTGCAAGGTTTACGGTTGATCCGAGAGGTATTCACTTTAAAGGGAATAACCATTATATTGCCATAAAAAATATATTAGAAGAATATAGAGAAAAAATATATCCTTTAGTATATGAATATCCCTCACTTATAAACCTATATGCTTTAGGTAGATATGAATTAGCAGATAATGAAGCCTCTTCAGAAAAAAATGTATACTCACAACAGCAAACAGCAATTGTTGTTAATTGTAAAACTTATT
>DCPV01000229.1:0-1871 GCA_002323775.1 Firmicutes bacterium UBA1535
CAGAAAGTCGTGAGGACAGCACAAGTCTTGAATTCCACAAAAATAATACTGCCAAGATAGTTGTTGGAGATAGTAAAGAAGGTTGGGTTCAAGCATTAGATTTTTTCTTCAAAATTGTATATAGTTCAGAATATAGAAATATCAGTACGATAGTTATTAAATACGATAATGTAAGACCAAAGGGAGAGGTTTTAAAAACCTTTGGAGGAACTGCAAGCGGACATATCAGTCTTAAAAATATGTTTACTAAAATAGATAAGGTAATAAAGAAAAGAAGCAGCATAGAGGGAAAAGAAAGATTTAAAGTTAGAGCTATTGACTGTTTAGATATGGCTAACATTATAGGTGAAAATGTAGTAGTAGGCGGAGTCAGAAGAACTGCTGAAATCATGCTTATAGATTATGATGATAAAGAATGTATAGAGGCAAAAACTAATCTGTACAAGCAAATTGACGGTCAATGGATAGTCGACAAGGATATAATCCATAGACAAATGAGCAATAATTCTATTTATTATAAACAAAAGCCAACTAAGGAGCAATTGCATTGGCAAATAGAACAAATGAGATATTCCGGCGAACCTGGATGGGTAAATGAGGTAGCAGGTGCAAAGAGAAGGGAAAATATGAATGGTGTTAATCCTTGTGGCGAGATACTGCTTGATTCTAAAGGATTATGTAATTTAACTACTCTTAATGTATTTGCCTTTGTAAATGATGATAATACCTTAGATGAGAATGGCTTGCTTGAGGCTCAAAGATTGTCTGTTAGATCAGCATATCGTATGACTTGCGTTGAGCTAGAGCTTCCGGACTGGGATAGCGTTCAGCAAAGAGATAAGCTAACAGGCTGTTCATTGACAGGCTGGCAGGATATGGCAAATGCAATAGGTTTAAATAGAGATGAGCAGGCAGTTTTGTTAAGAAAACTTAGAAAAGTAGCTAAGGAAGAAGCTAAGAGATACGCTATGGAAATAGGGGAAAAGGAGCCTATTCTGGTGACTACAGTTAAACCAGAAGGTACGCTTTCACAGCTTCCGTCTGTTTCAAGTGGTGTTCATTATTCTCATTCTCCATATTTCATAAGGAGAGTTAGAATTAACAGTCACGATCCTCTTGTTAAGGTTTGTGAGGAGTTAGGATACACAATACATCCAGAGGTTGGACAGGATTTAGAAACTTGTACAACTAAGGTTGTTGAATTCCCTTGTAAATCGCCGATAGGAAAGACAAAGTATGATGTAAGTGCTATTGAACAGCTTGAAAATTACAAGCTTTTCATGGAAAACTACGTTGATCATAATTGTTCTATAACAATTCATGTTAGGGACAAGGAATGGAAAGACGTTGAAAAATGGGTATGGGAAAATTGGGATGATGTAGTTGCATTGTCGTTCCTATCATTGGATGATAGCTTCTATCAGCTAATGCCATATGAGGCTATATCAGAAGAAGAATATTCAAGAAGAATATCAGAGATGAGACCTTTTATACCATCACTTTTAAATAAATACGAATTAAACGAGTCAGACTTAGATATTGGAACTGACGGTTGCGACAACGGAGTTTGTCCGATAAGATAGCAGTTTGAAATTTGTTTTACACAATAAAAAAAACACAGAGAAAAATGTTTAAATTTTTCTTTGTGTTTTTTAATTTTCCTAAGTATTTGTTTGCTACTCTACGAAGCCTTTAAGCATAGCTCTTAGTAGATAAATTAAAACAGCATCCACCACCAAAACAATGGAACAAATGGATTATATCTAGGTCCGAATCCTGGTCTGTTTCTTCTCCAACCTGGTCTGTTCCACATTCTTTGAGACATCTCGTCTCCATAAAGTGACATATCACCATAAGGGGACATAGGCATC
>DCPV01000229.1:1999-5128 GCA_002323775.1 Firmicutes bacterium UBA1535
CCATATTCCCATGGCATTGGTGCGTCCATATTAAACATCTCCCAATTTGGAAGGTCATCTTGATTGAAGTCAGCTGGAACTACATTGTTAAATTTTAGATATTCTACAAACAATTCTTTATTAGTCACTGTAAACCTCCTAAACGATTATTATTTATTTTATGTGTTTAATATAGATATGTGAATGAGAAATTATGTTTTAAACTTAATTAAAGTTTAAATTAATCCGAAATGAAAAAATTTGTCGGGTTATATTAAAAACCCGACAAATTCTTATTTGACACAACATTTTTTTTCGGAGTCACGCTAAATGACTAGCATAATATTATCAATATTTATATTATTTTTTTACACATTCACAAGCTAGTGTCTTAGCCAAATGGTAGAAAAATGTCACAAAAAAGAGAACTATTATAAATTCTCTTTAATTTATTGTTTTTTTGCTCTATATCTTTTTAATAGATACTTAATCTTCAGTTTTATATAGCTTTGCATTATTCAAAATATAATCAATGCTATCATTCATATATTTGATTTCATCTTCATTAAGGGTATTTGATACATAAAATTCAAACATATAAAGATTTTTATTATTCTTTGAGAAAGTTATAAGATATTTACTGTGGAAGTTGCCAACTAAATTAGGATTATCATAGTCTTCCGTAACAATGTCATACCATTTTATTTCATTATACATTTTTGTGTTTTCAGATTTAATAGTTAATCCTGCACTTTTAATGTTATCTCTCATTATTTCAATAGAAGTGCCTGTTTCAAATGTAGTCATATTTATAGGGGTATTAGCCTTAACTTCTGCAAAGCTTTTACCATCTTTATATTTAAAAATATAAGATTTATACTGCATACTGGCACTTAATTCTTCGCTATATGTCCAACATTCCGGCATATCATAATCCATATACCCAAATGCAGAATATTTCTCGGTGTTTCCCGGAGTAAAGCTTTCAACGTTATTGTCTTTATTGCTTGAATCATTGCTACTGCTTGAATTATCAATAATCTTTATCTCTTTCAACATTTCCAATACTTCAGCATTTGCTTTATTAAAATTCTCTGGTTTGGTATTTGACATAAATGCTAATACGATGTCATCTTCTTTTGATATTAAAATATAATATTGTCCATTTAGTTTATCAGATGATTTCCCGTAATCAATAGTAGCATAGTATATATTTCCCTTTAATATACTAAATCCATTGCTTCCATGAAATAATGACACTGATTGGCTAGACATTGAAGAAGTCCATAAACTGTAAAACTCATCATATATCTGTTTCTTTCCGCTTTCTGTATCAAAGTTATATTGACTATGTTGAGATAAATTACTTTTGCCGATAGGAATAATATAAAAGTTATCAGAATCTTTTATCAAGGTTTCTTGCCCGCCTTGAAGATTTCCTATTCTCCAATTATAATCATACTTTAATTCATAACCATTTCCATAGTATGTATTACTGTCCGGTTTTAAACCCTTGTTTAAAACAAAACTACCTATTAAATAAAATACTGCTATAACTATACCAATAATACAAAGTATTTTTACTGCTTTTCCCTTTCCTTTTCTTGGTTGTTGTTCGATACTTAAAACAACATTAGAACCTTGTTGGCTAATATTCTGATTTGCTACTGGCTGTTGTAAAATGCTCTCAGCTTGATTTTGCTGTTCTATTGCATTTCCACAACCATTGCAGAACTTATCTTCTGCATTTAATTGACTGCCACATTTACTACAATACATAAATATAAATCCTCTCCTTTTTTATATTATACAGCAAAATAATAGAATTTAGCAACAATTTTGTTAAAAAATACTAAAAAAATACTTTTTATTTACAATATTATCGCTATAATAACGTATTCTACTGACTTTGTAGTAAATAAAAAAATGCTAACATTTTAATTGTTAACATTTTTTAACTGTTTATGACTATTTACCACAACATTTTTTATATTTTTTTCCAGAGCCACATGGACATGGATCATTTCTTCCTACTTTGCTATCGTTGATAACTTGCTTTGAACGATTGTGTTCTTTTCTAATATCTTTTCTTTTTTCTTCAGAAAGGACATTGTCCCATTCAGCTAGGTTATATAGCCAATCAGCTTTTACTTCATACATGTTCCATAGCAATTTTTCAAAATCGTATTCAGCATTGATTTGCGTTTCCTCTGTGATGTCTTCTAATTCAAGTCTTTGTTTAAAACTGTCATTAGCTCCGTCTAAGAAGCTCACAATCTGTTTAATTGAACAATTGAATTTTTCTGAAAGCTCCTTTACAGTTCCATTTATAACAGGGTCATTTTTGCTAAGAATTACTTTATATATTTCTATTTCGTTTTCCATGTAATTTTTCCAAAATACAGAATAATCCTCTTGTGTTTTAACACTTTCTAAGTCTTTAGTCCATTCCTTAAATAAACTCATTTTTTTCTCCATTTCTTTTGTTCTTCTATATTATTTTATCAGAAAATTTGCAAATTACAAGCAATTTATTTAAAATACATATTTATATATAATTATATTAAAATTAACTAATATGTAGAAATTATCAGTTAAAGCTTTGCAATATCTGTTCTAAATTCCATATTTTCAAAGCATATTTTTTTGATATTTTGATAAACTTTTTCTCTTGCTTTTTCTATAGAATCATCTAAGCAAGTCACAGCTAAAACTCTGCCGCCATTTGTTACAATTTTTTCATTGTCAAATTTTGTACCGGCGTGAAATACTATAATATCATTATCTATATCATCAAGGCCAGAAATCTCTTTCCCCTTTTCATAGTTTTCTGGATATCCTCCTGAGGCAATCACAACAGTTACAGATTTTTTATCAGACCAAAGCAAATCAGTTTCTTTCAGCGTTCCATCGGCGGTTTTTAGCATAACATCCAATAAATCAGAATTCAGTCTCAGAAGAACAACCTCGGTTTCAGGGTCTCCAAAACGAGTATTGTATTCTAATACCTTAGCCTCATTACCTTTAATCATTAGACCTATAAACAAAACTCCTCTGAAGTCAATGCCTTCGCTTAAAAATCCGCCTAAGGTTTTATCTATTATATTTTTCTTTATAAATTTTTTCAACTCGTCTGTATATATTGGATTT
>DCPV01000182.1:0-6533 GCA_002323775.1 Firmicutes bacterium UBA1535
TATCTCATGGAACTGTTGAACGTTCAAGCGGCACACAAAAATGCTCAGATAAAATAGATATTCAAACTATGACTACTATGTTATTAGGCTACAAAAGTCCGGACTATCTTCATAGGATAGGACGCATAACCTGTAGCGAACAAACAGTAGATATGCTGGAGGATTCAATAGAACAACAAACTCCGTATTTTTCTGATTATTTTTAAAATTGGATTATATTAAATGAACAGATTATTTGAAATAGTATACATCTTGCTAGAAAAAGGAAGCACTACCGCTAATTATTTAGCAGAGCATTTTGAGGTATCGGCACGGACTATATATAGAGATATTGAAACATTGAGCATGTCGGGGATACCTATTTATGCTACCAGAGGTAAAAATGGCGGGATTTCAATTATGGATAATTTTGTTTTTGATAAAGGCATTGTTTCTAGCGATGAACAAATGCAAATATTATCTGCCCTTCAAAGTATTCAAGAAGCTGATAAAAGTAATAGCTATAGTGCCTTGTCGAAATTATGTGGAATATTTAAGATGGAAAATCCAAATTGGGTGGCTATTGATTTTTCTGATTGGAGCTATCATCAACAGGAGTTGTTTTCGACATTAAAAAGTGCAATTTTGACAAAACATGTTATAAGGTTTGATTATTATAGCAGATATGGACAGCTTACCAGCCGAGATGTTGAACCGACACAGCTTTGGTTAAAGGGTAATACGTGGTTTTTAAAAGCATATTGCAGAGAGAAGAATTCGGTTAGAGTTTTTAAACTGACACGAATAAAAAAAATAGAATACCTCGAAGAAACATTTGAGTTAAAAGATTTACATAATGAGAGTGAAGTTCTTTTTTGGGAAAAGAAAGCTGAAAACATGATTTCATTTTCAATGTGGATAGATAAATGTATGGCATATAGAGTTTTCGATTCATTTGATGAAAATCAGATAGAGCGAAATGCTGACGGAAGCTTCATTGTATCTGCATGTTTTCCTTTGGATGAATGGGTATATGGGACAATTCTATCATACGGAAATTACGCAAAAATTATCTCGCCGGATTTTTTAAGAGAAGAAATTGTCGATAGGTTGAAAAAATCTTTAGATAATTATTTATAATTATTTAAAGATTTTTTATAATATGACATATAGCTGTCAAGTTTATTGTGTTATATTTATCTCAAATCTAATAATATTAAAAATATTATTAATAAATAATTAAAGGAGATTTGTAACATGAACGAGAAAGTATGTCAAAGCTGCGGAATGCCATTAGTTGAGGAAAATATGTTTGGGAAAAATGCAGATGGTTCAAAAAATGAAGATTACTGTAATTACTGCTATCCAAATGGTAATTTTTCAAAAGATGAGACTATGGAAGAAATGATTGAAACTTGTATACCATTTATGATTGAGGATGGAACATGCAAGGATAAAGAATCTGCTAGAGTAATGCTCACGAGTATGCTCTCAAATTTAAAAAGATGGAAAAAATAAGGAATAAAGTTTTAAGTGAATAAGACGAAATTATAGCATAAAAGGGAAAGGCGTAGAAGGTTTTGTCTTGTTGTACAAATTGTACAAAACGCATTAACAAAAAACAGACATGAAATTTCATCATGCCTGTTTTTTTATGCTAAAAATAGATTTTTTCTATTTTATCATAAAAAGCTTATTTAATAAACTTTTCATTCTTCAAACATACAGGAACGGTTACGCCCACTGTTCTTGGCTTTATATAACGCTGAATCCGCCTTAGCCAGCATATCCTCTAGTGAATGAGTTTCATAAGCAAGAGAAAGTGATATGCCTATACTTATTGTTATATTTAATTCTGTTTCTTGATAAGGAATAATTGTGTTTTCAATAATTTTACGTAATTTTTCTGATGCGATGAACGCTTGGCTGGCAGAGATGTTTTCCAGCAAAGCAACAATTTCTTCGCCGCCATAACGCCCGACTATGTCGTTTTTACGGAAATGTCCTTTAATAGTTACTGCGATATTTTCCAAAACAACATCTCCGCAGGCATGTCCGTAGGTATCATTAACTCGCTTAAAATTATCCAAATCAATCATCAATAGAGCGTAGGTCTGTTTTCTTGCCTCATCAGAGCTTAACATGCTTTTTGCTAAATCAAAAAAAGTAGCTCTATTATATATATGCATTAAGGGGTCAAAGCTTGCCTTGCCATATAGGTTTTTAAGCTCGTTTTCTTTTTCGGTGATGTCATGAAACACGATACAAATGCTCTCATGCTTATTGTTTTGTATGATAGGTGTTTTGTTTATTTTGTAAAAACGCATCTCATTATCTAATTGAATAGATAGTTCAGTTTCATTTTCAAATCTTTTCACTTGCTCCATAATTTCACCCGGCAGTAAAGTGTTTAATTCAGGAAATAATTGTTTTGCAGCTTGATTTGCATCTAAAAAACTGTAATCATTGCCGCAAACTATAAATACGTCAGACATAGATTCAATTACTTGATTCCTTGCTAAAGATACAGAGTTTAACAGGTTTTGTCTCTTAACTGAATATAAAAATAAGGCTACAAAGATAGAAAGTGCAAAAGGATTTAAGTCTATTCTAAGACGATTGTAGCTTAAAGAATGATAAATGTTCACAGTAAAAGGGATTAAAATTGCTATCAGCATTATAAAATTTTGTTTCTTTCTAAGCTTAGTTCCTCTGTTTATATTTTTCAGAATAAGTCCTATACTTAAGAAAATTAGAATAAAATTATATACAATTGCAATGTAATTTCCTATTCCGGCGTAACCGTGGCAGTTTGCTATCATCCCATCGTGAAAATATTCGATACTTGTATAATGTAATTTCGACCAAGGAAAGGCTTGAGCAGTAATTAAATTTAATACCGGTATTGCTAAAAGAGCAGCATACCTTAGACCGCTGAAGCGTTTTTTTCCATAAACATCTCTGATAAATAGGTAAACAAAAAGTATAATTGTTAAAGACCCAATTTTTTGTATACGAATACTTGTAAATGCAGCCTCTAGTGAAGAAGATGTTATTTCAAGCAAATAACCGAAGGTATATAGAAAGCTAAATATTGAAATATATATCAAAAATAATGACCTTTCAGAATTATGAGTTCTAACAGTATATATAAGCAGTATAGTAGACACAATTGTCGATAGTATCATGAAGCAAACATAAATATTCAACACAATGTAAAATCCTCCTGAATGTAAATTCTAACTAAAAATTTCCGTATTTAATGTAAATAAAAAAATTATATTAAAATTTGTTTTTATATAGATTAATATAAAGTATTCTCTATATATACCATATAAATGATTTAATAAACAAGATTATTTTAAAAATTTGATTTAATACAAAAATAAAATAAAAAATTTATAATAATAATGGAATATAATCAAAAAATATGATACAATAATAAATTAAATAATAAAAAATAATGGATAGTGATAGGTTTACATAAAAAGAGTGAAGCAAGCTTTATTATATAGAACTTACAAGTCCGTAAAATTACATAAATAAGGAGATGTTAATATGAGTGAGAACACTAACAATATTGAAAACAGAGAGTCGGTAAATTTTATACAGAAAATTATTAACGAAGATATCACAAACGGAAAATATAATAAAAGAGTGCATACTCGTTTTCCTCCTGAGCCTAACGGTTCATTGCATATTGGCCACGCAAAGTCAATTTGTTTAAACTATGGTTTAGCAATGAAAAATAACGGAAAATTTAATTTAAGATTTGATGACACAAATCCTGCTACTGAGGATGAAAGCTTTGTCAAGTCTATAGTTGATGATATAAGATGGCTATGCCCTGAGTGGAAGGATGAGCCTTTATACGCTTCTGATTACTTCGATAAAATGTATGAATGTGCTGTGGAGCTTATAAATAAAGGCTTAGCTTATATTGATGATTTAAGCTCAGAGCAGATGAGAGAGTACAGAGGTACTCTTACAGAGCCTGGAATTGAAAGTCCAAATAGAAACAGGTCTAAGGAAGAAAGTCTTGATTTATTCACCAGAATGAAGAATGGTGAATTTAAAAACGGAGAATATGTTCTGCGTGCAAAGATAGATATGTCAAGCCCTAACATAAATATGAGAGACCCTATAATCTATAGAATTATGCACATAGCTCACCACAATACAGGAGATAAGTGGTGCATTTATCCTATGTATGACTATGCTCATCCGATAGAGGATGCCTATGAGGGCATAACTCATTCAATCTGTACGCTTGAATTTGAGGATCATAGACCGTTTTATGACTGGGTGCTTGCTAACTTAGATGATTTCAAAGACGAGCCAACTCAACAAATAGAATTTGCTAAGCTTTACTTGACTAAAACCATGATGGGAAAAAGATACTTAAAGCAAATGGTTGAGCAAGGATTGGTTGATGGCTGGGATGACCCTCGTATGCCTACTATTTCAGGTATTAGAAGGAGAGGATATACTCCTGAGGCATTATATAAATTCTTAGAGGATGTAGGAGTAGCAAAATCCCAAAGCGTTGTAGATATCGCTATGCTTGAAAATGCAATCAGAGAGGATTTAAAGGAAAAGGCTCCGAGAACTATGGCTGTTTTAGACCCTATAAAGGTAATTATAACAAATTATCCAGAGGGTCAAGTCGAGTATTTAGACGCTGAAAACAACGCAGAAAATGAAGCTATGGGTACGAGAAAAATACCTTTTTCAAGAGAGATATACATTGAAAGAGATGATTTTATGGAAAATCCTCCTAAAAAATATTTTAGACTTTTCCCGGGAAATGAAGTTAGACTTAGATATGCCTATTTCATTAAATGTAATGATTTTAAAAAAGATGAAAACGGCAATGTTGTTGAAATATATTGTACCTATGACCCAGCTACAAAAAGTGGAACTGGCTTTACCGAAAGAAAGGTAAAAGGAACACTTCACTGGGTTGATGCAAATAACTGCATAGATGCTACTGTTAGACTATACAACTATATGATGGAAGCAGAAGATTATGATAAAACTAATTTCTTAGAGAAGTTAAATCCTAATTCTAAGATAATTTTAGAAAATTGTAAGCTTGAGAAAAATATTATGGATTATAAAATCGGAGATAGATTCCAATTCTTAAGACATGGATATTTTATAATTGACAGTGATTCAACAGATAATCACTATGTGTTTAATCAAATAGTTTCTTTAAAGAGCAGCTTTGCAGTGAATTAGATTTGATAGAGGAAAAAATATCGAATGGAATTAATTAAAATAATTGAGGAAAATGTAGCAAATACCAGCATGATTTATGCGGTATTTGCTTCTCCTTTGAATAAATCAGAAAATAAATATAAAAAAATAACAGTTAAGCCTATAAGCTCAAATGATAAAATAATTTATCAGCTTGAAAAATTTACTGATAAGCAAGCATTTCATGAAAATGTGGAATTAAGCTTTGTAATAGAAAAAATTATGGACTTAGCTAAGTTTTATAAAAATATAAATATATTTACTGTAGACGCAGATTATCAGGTGCTTGTCAGTAAAAAAGGAGATGTGCGAATAGTTAAGTTAAGTCCTACTAAAACTATGTCTATAAGCTCTCATAACAAGACTAAAAAATATATAATACCGGATAACGAGCCTTGCGATTTTCTTATAGAGCTTGGTGTAATGAATAAAGACGGCAAGGTTTTAGCGAAGAAATACGATAAATTTAAGCAAATAAATAAGTTTTTGGAAATTGTTGACGATGCAGTAAGTAAATTTACTGTTTCTAATGCAGCAGTTCATGAAAAAACTTTAGCTAATTTAAAAGATAATTATAAAATCATAGACTTTGGCTGTGGAAAAGCATATTTAACTTTTGCATTGTATTATTATTTTTATAAGATTAAGAAAATAAATGTACAAATAGTCGGACTAGATTTAAAAACAGAAGTAATAGATTTTTGCAATAATGTTGCTCAAAAACTTAATTATTCTGGGTTGAAATTTGAAAATGGCGACATAAAGGACTATAACACAAGCCAAGATGCAGACATGGTAGTGACACTTCACGCTTGCGATAATGCAACTGATGCGGCACTTGTAAAGGCTATAAAATGGAATACAAATATTATCCTGTCTGTGCCATGCTGTCAGCATGAGTTTTTTGACAAAATTGAAAATGATAATCTTGAACCAATGCTTAAGCACGGATTAATTAAGGAAAGAATATCATCATTAGTAACGGATAGTCTGAGAAGTCTGTTTTTAGAAACAAAAGGATACAAGGTACAGCTTGTAGAGTTTGTAGATATGGAGCATACTCCAAAAAACATACTTATTAGAGCGACAAAAGCCAGTATAAGAGAAGAAGCAATAAACGAATATGAGAATTTTAAAAAGTTTTGGAATTTAGATGATATTTTTATAGAAAAATATTTTACTCAAGAGGTTTGAAAATGACTGTTAAGCCTAAATATAAAGTTGATGAAATAATAGAAATAACACGAGAAGCATTTGATAATATTTGTGAAGCAATTTGTATATGTGATAATGAC
>DCPV01000182.1:6626-7289 GCA_002323775.1 Firmicutes bacterium UBA1535
AATGACGGAGAGGTTATTTTTTGGAACAAGGCTTCTGAGAGACTTTATAATATTAAAAAAGATGAGATTGTTGGAAAGTATGTAGGTGATTTTTTTCCCAATGCCTTAACTAATCAGGTTTTTAAAACTAAAAAAATAATAAAGGATGTTTTGCATCAGCCGGTAGAAGGTAAAAAGGTTTTTTTAAGTGCTGTTCCTATTTTTAATTCTGATAATCAATTGATTGCTGTTATAACTTTGGACAAGGATGTTCATGATGTTGACGAAATAATGGAAAGATTGATAAAGGAAGAAAAAAGGTCAAAATATTATGAGGACAGATATAAGGAACAAATAGCAAAGCAATACAGCTTTTCCGGCATAATTAGCAAAAATAAAAAAGTTATTGAAGCTATAACTCTATCTCAAAGAGTTGCACCCAGCAACGCTAATGTTATGATTACGGGAGAAAGCGGTACTGGTAAGGACGTATTTGCTACCTCAATACACAATGCCAGTGGAAGAAAGGGTAAATTCATAGCAGTAAATTGCAGTGCCATACCAGAGGAGCTTTTGGAGAGCGAGTTATTTGGATATGAGGAGGGCGCCTTTACAGGAGCTAAAAAGGGCGGTAAAATTGGTAAGTTTGAGCTTGCTAATAATGGTACGCTTTTTCTTGACGAA
>DCPV01000182.1:7310-18963 GCA_002323775.1 Firmicutes bacterium UBA1535
AGGGCGCCTTTACCGGTGCTACGCGTACCCGGGCAGGGCGTTTCGAACAAGCCGATGGCGGTACGCTTTTTCTTGACGAAATAACTGAAATGCCTTATAAGATGCAAAGTAAACTGTTAAGAGTTTTACAAGATGGAATTATCAGTCGTTTAGGAAGCGATAAAACTATAGAAACTGATGTAAGAATAATAGCGGCGACCAATATGGATATTAGAAGTGCTATTGATAAGGACAAATTCAGAAGTGATTTATTTTATAGATTGGCTGTTGTAAGTGTTGATTTACCACCTCTTAGAGAACGCAAGGAAGATATAAAGGAGCTTACAAAGTATTTTGTTAAGGGATTTTCTGAAAAAGAGAATATAAATATAAATAGCTTTGATGATGAAATCTATGGTATTTTTGAATCTTATTTTTGGGAAGGAAATATAAGAGAGCTTAGAAATGTAGTTCAAAGAATGGTTGTATTATCAAATGACGGAATTATTAAAAAAGAGGATATACCAAGCTATATAGCTGATGGTATTGAGACTGTTCAAATAGAGAAATCTGAGGAAAATTTTATTGCCTGTGATTTTAATAATGCTATAAGAAATTTAGAGACAAAAATGCTTACAGAAGCTATAAAAGTAGCTAAAGGAAATATATCTAATGCTGCAAAGCTTTTAAATTTGAATAGAACTACATTCTATTATAAAATTAAGTTATACAATTTAGAGCATCTGCTAAAAGAATGATTGTTCAAAAATTGACACAATGTTAAATTTTGAACAAAAAAATTTAAAAATATTAAATTTACAAAAATCATGAAATTTCAACATATTTATTAAGATAAAAATTAAAAATATTACTTAAATTAAAAATATCTTTAAATCTCCAAAAACACTGTTTAAAATCTGACAGTGTTTTTATTGTTGAGAAAATCAATAATTTCTTAATATATATATTTGTTAAATAAAAAACGATTTCCAACTTACTTAAATACGTTTTTAATATAAAAAAAATTATTAACAATGTTTTGTTGAAAATGGCACGAAATTTGCTATTGATAAATATATAACAATATCTAGCGATTAGGAGTGACAAAATATGAATTTTGTATACAAATTTCCTTTGAAAATGCACGTAGGAGTGGCTTGTAAACCCATAGTAAATATAGGTGATACAGTAAAAAGGGGACAGTGCATAGCAGTGCCGGAGGGCTTAGGTGCTAAAATACATTCAAGTGTATCAGGTCTCGTAAAAGAGATTAGTGATACCTGCATTTTAATCCAAGCTGATGAGGTGCAAAATGATGAATATGTAAAGATAAAAGAGTGTAATTCAATAAAGGATGTATGTTTTGAAGCAGGAATTGTTGGAGCGGGAGGAGCAGGCTTTCCAACACACGTAAAGCTTGCAAATGATATCGCTGATGGATATATCATTGCAAACTGCGTAGAATGTGAGCCGGTGTTATCTCACAATATTTCTTTGATAGAACAAAATCCAGATATAGTTTTAAAGGGCGTAAAATACGCTATGGAAGCAGTTAAGGCAAAAAATGGAATTATAGCAATCAAGGAAAAAAATAAAAAAGCAATAGCTTCTTTAGAAAAAATTATAACAAATTATCAAAGCATAACAATTAAAAAGCTTCCTGACATTTATCCTATGGGAGAAGAAAGAGCAATTATACATGAGATATTTGACAAGTGGCTTGAACCAACACAGCTTCCAATCGAAGCAAATTGCGTAGTACTAAATACAGAGACATTGGCTAATATAGTGAAAGCAATAGAAGATAGAAAGCCTGTAATTGACAAGGATATAACTGTTGGAGGAAAACTTGCCAATGGTAGTAAAGAAAATGTGTTTTTACAAGTTCCAATAGGAACACCGATAAAAGAAATGATAGAAAAATGCGGTGGAATTGATGGAGAATATGGAGAGGTACTGATAGGAGGTCCTTATACAGGCTTGGCAGGAAACTTAGAAAGCGATGTAGTAACAAAAACCTCTGGTGGTATCATAGTTACTATTGCCTTCCCTAAATATGAGGATAAAGTCGGCTTATTGGTTTGTGCCTGCGGTGCAAATGAAAGTAGATTAAGAGATATCGCTAATAAAATGGGCTCTGAGGTAGTAGAAGTGTTGCCATGTAAAAACATTGAAAATATCAAAGGAGCAAATAAATGTAAAACTCCGGGAACTTGTCCGGGACAGGCCGCTTTAGCTTTGCAATTTAAGAAAGCCGGTGCTAAAAGACTTATAATATCAAACTGTAGCGATTGTTCAAATACAGTTATGAATTCGGCGCCAAAGCTGGGCTTGGGAGTATATCATCATACAGACCATGTATTTAGAACAGTTGATCATGAATTAACAAGAAGATTATAGATTTAAGGGAGAAAACAAAATGTCATTAAACGCTGAACACATTGAAGAAATTAAAACAGAGCTTGCCATAGTTTGTTGCAGAACTGATGCAGGAACTGTTATATCAGCAGCTAACCTGGAAGATCCAGCAATATTTGATGAATTAAAAGATTCTGGACTTTTAAAAATACCTGATGATTGTCTTACAATTGAGGAGGTATTAGGAGCTAAGCTTATAAAAACTATTGATTCGCTGACACCTATGACACCTGATATGTTTGAAAGCATAAATAAGGTGAAATCAAAGAATGAAAGCGAAGTTGACTTTGCCAGTATTGATGAAAATGCAAAAGCTGTTTTAAAGCTTAATAAAAAAGCCGGAGCTTTAATTCAAGTATCAGATTTAGAAAACCCAATGCACTTTGATAAATTAGTAGATTCAAATTTAATTACCTTAAATGATGAAGTATTAACTGTTAAAGAAGTAGTTGGCAAAAAATTAGCAAAGGATGTTGTAGCTTTGACTCCAGTATTGGGAGAAATGCTAGAGGGATTTGCAGTAAAAAAAGTTGTTTCTAATTGCAATTCCATAGAAAATCCTATGATGAAAAAAGCATCAGGCAACAATGCAGGAGTTATGAGAATAAAAATTGAAGAAGGTAAGGGAATTGATATTCAAATACCATTAAGTATAATTGCTCAAGGTGGGTTTGATAATGAAGAAGCTGTGTGTGCAGAAACTGTAAATACAGTTATAGAAAATAACGTAAATAACACTAAAGGATTTAACACGGTAAATGCAGCAGAAGTTCAACAAGCGCCAAGGGCAGTTAGAAGCTTGATTAAAAAGCATCACAAAATAACTGAAGTAAAATTTGGTGAAGAAACAAAAATAGAAGGCTCTTGCTTATATATAAGAGAGAACATATGTGAAGATGCTATAAAAGGAAGCGAATTAGTAAAGGATATTAAATTAGAAATAATTACTCCTAATGATTACAATAAGTACAGCGAAACCATAATGGACGTTCAGCCGATAGCGACAAAGGAAAAAGAATGTAAGCTTGGAAGTGGAGCTACAAGAATACTTGACGGTGTTATAGTTATGGTTACAGGAACAGACGAGGACGGAGTGCAAATAGGAGAGTTTGGCTCATCAGAGGGCATACTTGAAGAAAATATCATGTGGGGCAGACCGGGAGCGCCTGATAAGGGAGATATCTTTATAAAGACTCAAGTAACAATAGCAAGAGGAACAAATATGGAAAGACCCGGACCATATGCTGCTCATAAAGTATCTGATGCTATTACTCAAGAGATAAGAAATGTGATGAAAGAGGCTGATGACAGTCTATTTGAAACTACAGAGGAATTGGTCCAGTACAGAAGACCTGGCAAGAAAAAAATAGTTATAGTAAAAGAAATAATGGGTCAAGGTGCTATGCACGACAATCTGATATTGCCTGTAGAGCCGGTTGGAGTTTTAGGTGGAAAGCCAAATGTTGACTTAGGAAACGTACCTGTCATGCTTTCTCCGCTTGAGGTATTAGATGGAGGAATTCATGCTCTTACATGTATAGGGCCTGCTTCTAAGGAGTGTTCAAGACACTATTTTAGAGAGCCACTAGTAATTGAAGCTATGAATGATGAGGATGTAGACTTATGCGGAGTAATATTTATAGGAAGCCCTCAAATAAACTTAGAAAAATTCTATGTATCAGAAAGATTAGGAATGACAATTGAAGCATTAGATGTTGACGGTGCTATTGTAACTACTGAAGGCTTTGGAAACAATCATATAGACTTCGCAAGTCATATTGAGCAAATTGGACAAAGAGGTGTAGAGGTTGTCGGAATGTCATTCTGCGGAGTTCAAGGAGCATTGGTTGTTGGAAACAAATACATGAAGCACATGGTAGACAACAACAAGTCTGAGGAAGGCATAGAAAATGAAGTTCTATCTTGCAATACATTATGCAAGGAAGATGCTCTAAGAGCCTTAGCGATGGTTAAATCGGCTATTGACAAGGAAGAAATAAAAGCTCCGGAGAAAAAGTGGAATCCAAATGTTAAGCAATCTAACATTGAAATTGTAGAGAAAGATAAGAATATATCAATAGAGCAAGTTCTAAACGAAACTTCTATTCCATTAAGTGAAAAAAGGAAAAGCAAGATGGGTGGAAATCAATAATACTAGATAATAGCATGAATTCTATTTGATAAAAAATCAGAAAGATTTCTTATAAGATTATAGAGGCAAAAATGAAATATTGTGATAATTTAATTGAAATGAAAGGTATTATTACCGAGGTTCATGATGGAGCAGTATCAATTGACTTTAAAGGGAGACTTGGAAGTATGAAAATACCAATGAGAATGTTGATAACTGATTATGAGCTTAAAGAAGGCATGGAAGTAGGAATGAAGATGAGCTTTGTTGAAGTGCTTTCGGACAAAATAGATGATAAATACACAAGAAACAAGCAAGCAAAATCAGAAAGGTGTGAATAAGTTGAGAGGATTACAGTCAGAAATATTTGTTCCTATAACTCCGCCGCTGGTGTGGACACCAGTTACAAAAGAGTTAAAGGATATGAAAATTGCTTTTGCTACAGCAGCAGGAGTACATTTAAAAAACGATAAAAGATTTAATCTTGCCGGAGACTTTTCTTATAGATTAATACCGGGAAAGGCTAATGCGCAGGATTTGATGGTATCTCACGGTGGATATGATAATGGCGATGTTAATAAAGATGTCAACTGTATGTTCCCTGTTGACAGGCTAAAGGAATTAAAGGAAGATGGCTTCATTGGAGATGTAGCACCAACGCATATAGGCTTTATGGGTGGTGGCGGTAACCAAGAAAAATTTAAAAACGAAACCGGACCGGCTATTGCCCAAATATTAAAAGAAGAAGGTGTCGATGCTGTAGTGTTGACAGCTGGCTGAGGTACTTGTCATCGTTCTGCTGTACTTGTACAAAGAGCGATTGAGGAATCGGGGATTCCTACAATAGTTATAGCGGCATTACCGCCGGTAGTTAGACAAACCGGAACTCCAAGAGCAGTAGCTCCACTTGTGCCAATGGGTGCAAATGCGGGAGAGCCTAACAATAAAGAGATGCAAACTGAAATATTAAAGGCTACACTAAAACAATTAGTTGAAATACAAACACCTGGTAAGATAGTAACATTACCATTTGAATATATAGCTAAAGTATGATAAAAGAAATCAGTAAATTAGTTATAAAAGCATTTAATATTGAAAATGTATATCTATCTAATAAGACAAAAATTGAAGAATGTTGCTTATATATTAATGAAAATTTAGTAGAGGAAGCATTAAATCTTAATAAGGATTATATTAAAAGCTTAGATATTAAAGTAATTAATAAGAAAGATAGAAATGTTTTTGTTAATTCAATAATGGATTTTATTCCTATTGCAACTAAGGTTCTGGGTAAAATAGGTGAGGGAGTAACACATACTTTAACTGGTGTATGTGTTATGCTCACTGGAATTGATGAAAATGGTGTTCAAGTTGCAGAATTTGGATCATCAGAAGGATTTTTAAATGAGCAGGTTATTTTTAATCATCCGGGTACACCCAGTGATGATGATATAATTATTCATGTAAATGTTGTTTTATTTAATGGAATGGGTACAGTGAGAAAGGCAATTATTGCTTCTCACAGTGCTTGTGATTATATAGTTCAGAATATACGAGAATATGTTAAAAAATTAACCGGTAAAAACTGTGATGAAAAACATGAGTTTATACATAGCATAGACAATACTAAGAAAAATATTGCAATAATAAAACAAGTGGCAGGACAAGGAGCTATGTATGATACTTTTGTGTTGCCTGATGAGCCTTGCGGTGTCAGTGGTGCATACTCAATTATTGACTTGGGCAACGCTCCGGTACTGCTTACTCCAAATGAATATAGAGATGGGGCAATTAGAGCAATGTATTAAAAGCGAAGAAAAAAGAATCTTCGCTCTATGAAAGAAGCAAAAGGACGCTTCTTCAACGTATTTTATAATATGTTTTAATGGAGATAAATATGGGAATAGGACCATCTACCAAGGAAACTACACTGCATCATTTTAGAGATCCTCTGCTTGATGTAGTCAGTAACGATAATGATGTAAATTTATTGGGAGTTGTAATTGTCGGTACACCTCAATCTAATAAAGATAAATATTTTGTGGGTAAAAGGGTCGCTATGTGTATTCAGGCTATGAATATAGATGGTGCAATAATTTCCGTTGACGGTTTTGGCAATAGTCACGTTGATTTTGCCAATACAATACAAGAAGTTGCCAGTAGAAATATACCGGTTGTAGGTATGAGCTTTGTTGGTACACAAGGTAAGTTTGTTACTACAAATGAATATATGGATACTATTGTTGATTTGAATAAATCTGAGGATGGAATTGAAACATTGAGAGTTGGCGAAAATTCCTCAGTTATCTTAGATGCAAAAAAGGCTATTTCGTTGTTAAAGCTTAAAATTAGGAGGAATGACAAGAAATGAAAATTAAAAAATCAATGCATGCAATAGATTCACATACAATGGGTGAACCAACAAGAATTATAACGAGTGGTATACCTAAAATACCTGGAAAAACTATAGCAGACAAGAAAGAATATTTGGAAAGTAATTTAGATTATATTAGAACTGCAGTTATGAATGAACCAAGAGGTCATAATGATATGTTTGGTTCTATACTTATGGAGCCGGTATCAGAGGAGGCAGATTTTGGTATTGTGTTTATGGATGGCGGAGGATATCTGAACATGTGCGGACATGGATCGATAGGAGCTGCTTCAGCAATTGTAGAAACAGGAATGGTAGATGTTGTTGAACCTATAACCAAGGTAGTTTTAGAATCTCCCGCGGGACTAATAAAAGCAGATGTGAGAGTAGAAAATGATATAGTTAAAGATGCTACAATTACAAACGTTCCATCATTTTTATACAAAAGAGATTTAAAAATTAATGTTCCGACAGTAGGCGAAGTTACTTTAGACATTGCCTTTGGAGGAAGCTTCTTCGCTATAGTTGACATAACTCAAGGATGCTTAAACGTAGATATCTGTGTAGAAAATGCACATGAAATAAAAGAATTGGGTATTAAAATTAGAAATGAAGTAAATAAGAGTATAACTGTTTCTCACCCATATTTGACATATATCAAAACAGTTGATTTAGTTGAATTCTATGGACCTGCTAAAAATCCTAAGGCAACTATGCAAAATGTTGTAATATTCGGCTCAGGACAGGTAGACAGATCACCTTGTGGAACAGGCACGAGTGCAAAGCTTGCCACACTTATTGCAAAAGGAAAATTAAAGCTGAACGAAGAATTTGTGTATGAAAGTATAACGGGAACAATGTTTACAGGAAAGGCAATAGAAAAGGTCAAAATCGGAGAATACGACGGTATTATTCCACAAATTACTGGGAGAGCTTATGTTACTGGATTTAATCATTTTATCATAAATGATGAAGACCCTCTAAAATATGGCTTTAAATTAGCGTAGAGATAAAAAATTATTTTTAAGATACTTTTTTGTGATACAGGGAGGATAAAAGAATGAAAAAGATAGCATTTATTAATGGTAATTTGATAGATGGTACAGGCAAGGATATGATTAAGAATTCGCTTGTACTAGTTGAAGATAAAAAGATAGTATATGCAGGAATAAAAAAAGATTTTAGTCAAGATTATGAATGTATTGATATATCAAATAAAACAATTATGCCGGGACTTATAGACACTCATTTGCATTTTAGTGGAAATTTAACTGACAATGACAGTGATTGGGTACTAGAGAATGTTGTTCAAAAAACGGTAGTAGCAGTACAACAAGCTAGAGAATGTTTAGAAAACGGATTAACAACAGTCGGAGAAATATCTCGTTCAGGTATAGCAATAAGAGATATGGTTGAGGCAGGTGTAATGCAAGGGCCAAGAGTTATAGCAACAGGACTTGGATTTTGCAGAACATGCGGACATGGAGACAGCCATAAGCTGCCTTATAGCTATAACCACGATTCACACCCTTGGGCTGAAAGAGTTGACGGACCTTGGGATTTAAGAAAAGCAATTAGACATAGACTTCGTGAAAATCCAGATGCCATCAAGATTTGGTCAACAGGCGGCGGAATTTGGAGATGGGATCAGAAGTTAGACCAGCACTATACATTTGAAGAAATAAAAGCAGTTGTTGATGAGTGCAACATGGTTGGAATTCCTGTTTGGTCACACGCAGAGGGATATTCAGGTGCATTGGACAGCTGTAAGGCTGGAGTTCATCTAATCATACACGGTCAAACACTAAATGATGAGTGCCTAGATATAATGGCGGAAAAAGGAATTTATTTCTGCCCGACAATACAGTTTTTAAACGAATGGTTTAAAACATATGCACCACCTTATATACCTGAAGTTCATGATAAATTCCCAGGCGAAACAGTTGCTGAAAAGGAATTGAACAGAGTTTATTCTAATTTAAGAAGGGCAAAGGAAAAAGGAATAGTTTTAACAATAGGCTCTGACTCATTCTGCTCAAGCTTAACTCCATATGGAACAACAGCTATTGGTGAAATGTACGCATTCAATGAAAAAGCAGGCATAGGCAATATGGATGTCATAGTAGCAGCAACTAAATCCGGAGCAGAAATGCTAAAAGTTTTAGATAAAACAGGCACATTAGAAGAAGGAAAATTTGCAGACTTATTAGTTATAGAAGGCAATCCACTTGAAAACATAAGAGCTATCTGTGTTGAAAACATGAAGCTAATAATGAAAGAGGGAGCTTTAGTAAAAAATAGTTTGTAAAATAATATAAAATGATATAAAATTAATAAAATCATGAGCAGAGGCAGAATAGTCATAATACATCTTCCTCTGCTTTTTAATTAAACGCATAGTTTTTTTATATAAGTTAAAAATAATACTGTACTTAAATAAAAAAACTATAAAGGAGAACATAATTGATAAATAAAGATACAAATACAGGATGGAATTTGGATAATAGCTATGCACAACTTCCTCAGATATTTTTTACAAGCCTTAATCCTACGCCAGTTAGTTCACCAAAGCTAGTCGTTATTAACAATAAGTTAGCTATATCATTAGGCTTAAATATTGAATATTTAAAAAGTGAGCAGGCTAGAGATATTTTTGCTGGAAATAAAGTGCCTGAGGGCTCTTTCCCTATTGCACAGGCTTATGCAGGACATCAGTTCGGATATTTTACAATTCTGGGTGATGGCAGAGCAATACTCTTGGGTGAACAGATAACACCTAATGGTGAGCGTTTTGATATACAGCTTAAAGGCTCCGGTGAGACACCCTATTCTCGTAGAGGTGATGGTAGGGCTGCACTTGGTCCGATGCTTAGAGAATATATTATAAGTGAAGCTATGTACGCACTTGGAATTCCTACTACTCGAAGCTTGGCTGTTGTAACAACTGGAGAACCAGTGTATAGGGAAAGAGTGGAGCGTGGTGCTGTTCTTACAAGAGTTGCTTCAAGCCATTTGCGTGTAGGTACATTTGGATTTGCTTCAAGTCAAGGTAATTTTGAAGAATTGAAAGCTTTGGCTGATTATACTTTGCAGAGACATTATAATGGATTTGAGGAAAGTGAAAATAAATATCTTTTCTTGCTTAAGGAACTTATCAAGCGTCAAGCCAAGCTTATTTCAAAATGGCAGCTCGTAGGATTTATACATGGTGTGATGAACACGGACAATATGGCTATTAGCGGTGAAACTATAGATTATGGTCCTTGCGCTTTCATGGATAATTATAGCCCTAAAACTGTTTTTAGCTCAATAGATGAGCATGGTCGCTATGCGTATGGCAATCAGCCTGTTATTGGTGCTTGGAATTTAGCACGTTTTTCGGAGGCACTGTTGCCTTTATTGCATGACGATAGAGAAAAGGCTATAGAGCTGGCACAAGATGCGATTTCTGGCTATAATGATTTGTATAATGATAATTATATGCTTGGAATGAGAGCTAAATTAGGAATATTTAACGAAGAATCAAAGGATAAAAATTTAATTGAAGAACTGCTTAGCATTATGGAAAAATATAGTGCTGATTATACAAATACTTTTTATGAGCTAAGTCAAGGTAATGACTTAAGCAATGGCAATGAATTAAAAAACAATAATTGTTTAAATCAAAATGACAATTTAAACACAGATAACACACAAAGCATTGATTTATATAAAAGTGATGAATTTTTAAAATGGCATAAGGATTGGCAATCAAGATTGGAAAGACAAGAGGAAAGCAAGGTTATGTCAATAAAACTTATGCAGCAATCAAACCCTGCTATAATTCCAAGAAATCATAGAGTAGAGGAAGCCTTGGAAGCAGCTGTAAATAATGATGATTACAGCCTAATGAATAGTTTATTAGAGGCTTTATCAAAGCCATACAACTATGAAAATGTGAATTCAGAATATTCAAAATTGCCGCCAAGCTCCAAAATTCCATACAGAACATTTTGCGGAACATAAGGAGAAAAAATAACTGTTTAAAATCTAACATGATGTTTAAAATTAAACACAAAGAATTAAGCTTTTTCAAAGCACTGTTCAAAATTTGACAGTGCTTTTATAATTTGCAAGATAAATAGCTTTACATTTCAAATGTTTATTTATTCACAAAGTATATGTTTGTCTTTGTTTGCAAGCAGTTGCGAGGATAACGATTTATTTAGCTATAATTCGCTAATAATGGCATAAAATTTGCATAATTTACAAGGTATTAAATAATAACTTATTTATATATTTATACATAGAAAAGCCTTAGTTTTTAAATAATTTAGACAGGAGAACTATTATGAGAATTGAGAAGCATCCAATTTTAGAATTTGACAGAAATGAAAAAATCGTTTTCACCTTTAATGGAGAAAAACTAGAGGGATACAAAGGTGAGTCCATACAAGCTGCTTTGCATGCCGCTGGTGTTAAGGTTTTGGGAAGAAGCATTGAGCTTCATAGACCAAGAGGATTTTATTGTGCTATAGGCAACTGCTCATCCTGCCAAATGGTAGTAAATGGAGTTCCAAATGTTAAGACTTGCGTCACAGAATTGGAAGAAGGAATGATAGTTGAAACACAAGAGGGCAAAGGAGTTGTATCATGGTAGAAAAAGAATTGGTAATAGTAGGCGGAGGACCTGCTGGATTATGTGCAGCTATCAGCGCAGCACAAAGTGGTGCTAATGTACTTATAATAGAAAGAAGCAACAAGCTTGGAGG
>DCPV01000182.1:19062-28769 GCA_002323775.1 Firmicutes bacterium UBA1535
AGGAATTGACATAGCGGATATATTATTAGAGGAATTAAAGAAGTTAAAAGATAAAGTAGAAATAATGACAGATACAACAGTTGTCGGAATGTATGAAGACGGAGTTATTTCAGTGCTTCATAAGGAGGATAATTATTTTAAAATTAAACCAAAGGCTACTGTAATAGCAACAGGTGCTTTTGAAAAATCTCTAGCATTTCCAAACAATGATTTGCCTGGCATATATGGTGCAGGTGCAGTTCAAACGCTTATGAACGTTTACGGAATTAAACCCGGCAATAAGGTTTTAATGGTAGGAGCAGGCAATATAGGACTTATAGTAAGCTATCAGCTTATGCAGGCAGGAGTTAAGGTTTTGGCTATACTTGATGCAGCGCCGAAAATTGGAGGCTATTTAGTCCATGCTTCAAAAGTAAGAAGAATGGGAGTGCCTATATTGACATCACATACTGTAAAAGAAGCTATAGGCAAGGACAATCTTGAAAAAGTGATAATTTGGGAAGTTGACAGCAAATTCCAAGGAATAGAAGGAACAGAGAAAGAATTTGAGACCGATGTTATGTGCATATCTGTAGGCTTGACACCACTTAGCGAGCTAGTAGCTATGAGGGGCTGTGAAATGAAATATGTTCCTCAATTAAGTGGATTTGTTCCAACAAGAAGTGAAAATTATGAAACGAGCGTTGAAAATGTGTTTGTTGCAGGTGATGTAACCGGAGTTGAGGAAGCAAGCGCAGCAATGGTAGAGGGATATTTGGCAGGACTTTGTGCAGCAGAAAAAATTGGGCATAAGCATAAGAACTATGAGGCTATGAAAGCTGATTATGCCGGACAGTTAGCCGATTTGCGTAGAGGACCTGTTGGACAGCATATATTGTCCGGGATAAATCAGATAGTGAAAGGAGATAAGGCATGTTAGAAAAAACAGGTATAGCAACTCGTGAGATGGTGATGAATGTATTTCCATCCATTGAGAGAATAAATAGAGGACCGGTTGCGGTTATAGAATGTTTTCAAAATATTCCATGCAATCCGTGTCAAACAGCTTGCAGATTTAATGCAATCAATATAGGCGACGATATAAACAATTTACCTGAATTAAGTCCGGAGAAATGTACTGGCTGTGCAATTTGCCTTAGCAAATGTCCGGGACTTTCAATTATGATTGTTGATGGCTCAAAGTCACAAGAAACAGTGCTAATTAAATTGCCATATGAGTTTTCTCCATTGCCGGTTGAGGGAAGTACAGTGCAGGGCTTAAACAGAGCCGGTGAATATATAGCAGACGCAAAGGTTGTCGGAGTGTTAAACCCTAAGTCCTTTGATAAAACACCTGTAGTAACTATAGAGGTGGACAGAAAATATCTATATTATATTAGAAACATTAGAGTAGAGGTGTAAAGATGAGAGACGATAACACAATCATATGCAGATGTTCGGATGTAAGCTTGGCAGATGTAAGAAATCTGATTGCCGAGGGTTACACATCCTTAGATGAAATAAAAAGAATTACTCGTATAGGAATGGGTCCATGTCAAGGAAAAACCTGCGGACTTTTAGTGCTTAGAGAAATATCCTTAGCCACTGGTAAGAGCATGAGTGAGTTGAAAAATCATACCAACAGACCGGTAGCAGTAGGTGTAAAGTTAGGATTGATTGCAAAGTCTCAAGAAGGTGAAGATACTAAGGAGGAAAGCCATGAAAAATAGTGCAGATGTTGTAATAATTGGAGGCGGAATATCAGGCTGCTCCATAGCGTATAATCTTGCTAAGCAGGGTATGAAAAATGTAGTTGTTATAGAAAAAGACTATATTTGCAGCGGCTCAACCGGAAGATGCGGAGCAGGCGTTAGAATGCAGTGGGGAACAGTTATGAACTGTACTATTGCGAAAAAAAGTATAGAATTTTTTGAGAATGCCAATGAAATATTAGAATATGATGACGACGTTGAATTTAAACAAAGCGGATACTTATTAGTTGCTTCGACAGATAAAGAAATGGAGCAATTTAAGAAAAATATAAAAATACAGCACGAGCTTGGCATACCGTCAAAGCTATTGACTGTACAAGAAGCAAAGGAAATAGTGCCATATCTAAATACTGATATACTAACAGGAGCTGCATTTTGTGGAAAAGATGGATTTTTAAATCCTTTTAAAACAACAGACGCTTACTATAAGGCAGCAAAAAGACTAGGAGTAGAATTTTATACATACACAGAAGTGATAGGTATAAAAGCTGAAAACGGAAAAATCAAGGGAGTTATAACTAACAAGGGTGAAATAGCAACTGAAAAGGTAGTAAATGCAACAAATGGCTGGTCAAAGGAAATTTGCGACATGGTAAACGTAGATATACCGGTATACTCAGAAAGACATCAAATATTAGTAACAGAGCCTGTAGAAGCACTACAAGGACCAATGGTAATGTCCTTTTCATTAAATCTATACGTTCAGCAATCCCCACATGGCTCATTTATAATGGGGAGAGGAGATGCAAATGAGCCAAGAGACCTAAGACAGACATCAAGCTGGCATTTCATGGAGGAAATGGCTAAAACAATAGATAGTTTATTGCCTCCAATAAGCAATTTAAGAGTAATAAGACAATGGGCAGGTCTGTACAATATGACACCAGACAAACAGCCAATATACGGTACAGTAGATGGACTAGAGGGTTTATATCTAGCTCTGGGCTACAGCGGTCACGGCTTCATGTTCGGACCGGTAACAGGCATAGCAATTTCAGAAATGATACTAGGAAAAAAACCAAGCATAGATGTAAGCATGTTAAATCTTAACAGATTTAAAACAGGAAACTTGCTTTTAGAGCCATCGGTAGTATAAAAGGCATATCTAAAGATAAGAACTTGCTGTTTGCAAAATTATGCGTGCAAAAAAATGCAATAAATTAAATTAATAATATGTATTACAGTAAACACCTACAATTTGATAATGGCACAGATTTTGCAACATAATAAAGTATTAAAAATATTATATTTGGAGGCAAATATGAACAAAAAAAATTTAGATTGGGCTAAGATGACTTTTTCTTATACCAAAGTAAACAAAATGTATGTTTCATATTTTAAAGATGGAAAATGGGACAATGGAAAGCTTGTAGATGAGGATACATTAACAATAAGCGCTTCTTCAACAGCATTTCATTATGGACAAGAATGTTTTGAAGGATTAAAAGCATATACAAACAAAGATGGCAAGGCACAATTATTCAGACCTGAGCAAAATGCTTTAAGAATGCAGGAAAGCTGTAAAAGATTGTTAATGCAATATGTTTCAGTAGAGCAATTTATGGATGCTTGTAAACAAGTTGTAGAAGCTAACGAAGAATTTGTTCCACCATATGGCTCAGGAGCAACTCTTTATCTTAGACCATTCACTATTGGTATAGGTGATAACTTAGGTGTTAGACCAGCATCAGAATATTTATTCTGCGTGTTCTGCTCACCGGTTGGAGCATATTTCAAGGGTGGCATGACTCCTGTAAACTTCATAACTACTGATTATGATAGAGCTGCGCCAAATGGAACAGGTGCTGCTAAGGTTGGAGGAAACTATGCAGCAAGCTTATTAGCACATAAAGAAGCTGTAGATAAAGGCTTTGCAGATTGTATATACTTAGATCCAGCTACACATACAAAAATAGAAGAAGTAGGAGCAGCTAACTTCTTTGGAATAACAAAAGATAATAAGTTTGTAACTCCAAAATCTAACTCTATACTTCCAAGTATAACAAGAAAATCTCTTATGTATGTAGCAGAGCATTATTTGAATATGCAGGTAGAGGAAAGAGATGTACTTATAGATAATTTAGATGAATTTAAAGAAGCGGGAGCATGTGGAACAGCTGCAGTTATTTCTCCAATAGGAGGAATAGAGCATAAAGGCAAAATGCACGTATTCTACGACTTAAAGGAAGTTGGACCTGTAACTAAGAAATTATATGAAACATTAGTTGGTATTCAATTTGGTGATGTAGAAGCACCAGAAGGCTGGATAGTAGAAATATAAGAATATGTGAGAGTTAATATTTTAAATAAAATTTAAAATTATTAGCTTCTTAAATGATAGAAAAGAACAATAAGTTTCGCAATAAAAAAGAATGTGTAAAGCAACAAAGCCTTACACATTCTTTTTTATTGCGAGGGAGAGCAGGGGGTGAATTACTTTTGATTAGCGTCAACCTCTGCTTTTTCTTCTTCTACCTCTATTATAGAGGGAATGTAAACCTTGCTGTCTTTCAACACCATAGGGTAGATGTTGTCAATTTTTGGAATTTTGTTTTTGAAGTCCATAAAATAACCACCACCATAATATTAGTTTGTTCAAAGATGCAAATTTTATACTATGCTAAAAACAAATAAAAAAATACACTAAAAGTTTTTTATCAGTTCGTATTAACATTATATGCAGGTAGTGTATTATTGTAATATTTGTTAATTTTTTATTTATTGAAAGCTAAAAGAAATTAAAAAAAATATTTTTTAATAAATTTTTAGAAAATTCTAAGAATATACTAGTATAATGAACTATAAAACAATTTATTTTATAAATTGTTTTAAAAAATGATTGAAAAATTACATAAATCATTTATAATAGTAGGAGAGATTAAAATAATAAAAAAAGGAAAAAGAAGACATGAAAAATTTTATAAAAGACTGGGTCATACCCGCATTAATAGCATTAGTTATTGCTCTATTAATCAATAGGTTTATTTTTCAGCTTGTTGAGGTTCCAACTGGCTCAATGATAAGTACAATAATGCCTGGCGACAGACTTTATGTAAACAAAGTATTTAATATAAAAAATGTAAAGCGTGGGGATATTCTAGTATTTGATTCTAAAGAGTTAGGAAAATATCTAGTCAAAAGACTTATCGGATTACCGGGAGATAAGGTTGAAATTAATTCTGAGGGAGAAGTGTATATCAATGGTAAAATCCTAGATGAGCCATATGTTATTAAATCAACAGGCGAACAACCGGAGCAAACTTTCGACGTTCCCGAAGATTGCTATTTCTTCTTAGGAGATAATAGACCGCAGTCACAGGATGCAAGAGTATGGCAAGAACCTTATATAAACAAAAAGTATATTAAAGGCGAAGCTTTATTCAGAATTTTTCCATTTAATAAAATTGGAGAGTTAAAGTAAAAATTTATTAGATAAATCTTAATTTATATTGAGCTTTATCAATAATATATCTCATTAATAAAAAAATATATACAAAAGAAAGGAATTAATTAAAATGACAAGAATTTTAGAAGGATTAAAACCAGAAAGAGTTTTTTACTATTTTGAAGAAATAACAAAAATTCCTCATGGATCTAAAAATGAAAAACAAATTTCAGATTACTTATATGAATTAGCAAAATCAAAAAACTGGGAAGTTGTACAGGATGAATTTTTAAATATAATTATAAGAAAACCGGCTGCAAAGGGCTATGAAAATGCACCTATGGTCTTGCTTCAAGGACATATGGACATGGTCTGTGAAAAAAATGAGGGTACTGTGCATGATTTTGAGAAAGATCCTCTTAAATTAAGAATAATAGATGGAAATATATATGCTACTGACACAACTTTAGGAGCTGACAACGGTATAGCTGTTGCTATGATTCTTGCTTTATTTGAAGCAGACGACATCGCTCATCCAGCACTTGAAGCTTTGATAACTGTTGATGAAGAAATGGGCATGACCGGAGTTAAAATGCTTGATGGCAGTATGATAAAAGCAAAGCATCTTATAAACCTTGACAGCGAAGAAGAAGGAGTATTAACTGCTGGCTGTGCTGGCGGCGGAGAGATATTATTTAAAATTCCTGTTGAAAAGACAAAGTCCAAGATGAGCAATACATTTATGGTAAAGGTTGGCGGTCTTACTGGAGGACATTCCGGAGCAGAGGTACATAAGGAAAAGGGATATTCTACTAAATTAATGGCAAGACTTTTATATGATTTACTAGACGAAATTGAACTTATAAGCTTCAATGCAGGCTCAAAGCCTAATGCTATTCCAAGAGAGGCTAAGGTATTTATAAATACTGATAATATAGATAATTTAGAGCAAAAAGTTGAGAAGTGGAACAAAATATTCAAAAATGAATATAGTTTTACAGATCCTGACGTTAATATTACATTTGAAAAAGTTGAAAATATAACAGAGGTTTTGACAAAAGATATTGCAAAAAAACTCATTGCCTGCATAAATATAGTTCCGGTAGGGGTATTATCAAAAAGCACAGCTATAGACTTGGTTATCTCGTCAAATAACCTTGGTATAGTTAAAACAGATGATAAATATATAACAGTAGACTGTCATCCAAGAAGCTCGGTTATGTCAATACTTACAGATAGTCTTGAGCCATCAATGAAGCAATTGGCTGAATACTTAAATATAGAAATATCATCAGGCGGATTTTATCCAGGATGGGAATATGCAAAGAACTCTAAGATAAGAGATATTTGTGCGCAGACTTATAAGGAATTGACAGGAAAGGACGCAGTTGTATCAGCAATTCACGCAGGACTTGAGTGTGGCTATCTTCTTAAAAAGTGTGAGAGCTTAGTTGATGCAATCTCAATAGGCCCTAATATGCACGATATACACTCGCCAAATGAGCATTTAGAAATAAAATCTGTTGAAAATTCATTCAATTATTTATGTAAAATATTGGAGAGAATTAAATAGTTATTTAGATAAGCATTTATATGATTTGACATGGGGAGGATTATACTCCCCATGTTGTGTTATTAATATTTTTTTAACAAACAATATGGAATTTTACTTTAAAAGAATTATATTTCCAATTAAAGCTTTTTAAAATGGAATTTCTTCATTATTTATGAAATGTTTTATAAAATTGCATGAATTTTAAACCTTACTAGCCTATTGAGGCTGTTATATTGGAAATGAATTATTAGAATGGAGTTAAAATGAATAGTTTATTAGATAAAGTAAATTGGCCGGAGGATTTACACCAATTTACCTATAAAGAGATGCAATCATTGTCTGAGGAAATCAGAGAATTTTTAATAGATACAGTATCAAAAACAGGAGGGCATTTAGCCTCTAATTTAGGTGTTGTTGAGCTTAGTATAGCTTTGCATTACGCTTTTGACCTCAAAAAAGATAAGTTGATTTGGGATGTAGGACATCAGTCATATATACATAAGATATTGACAGGTAGAAAAGACAAAATGAATACCATTAGGCAAATGGATGGACTTAGTGGCTTCCCTAAAAGAGAAGAAAGTGAATATGATGTTTTTGACACAGGACATAGCAGTACATCTATATCAGCAGCTATTGGCATAGCAAGAGCGAGAGATTTGCAAGCTGAAGATTACAATGTTTTAGCGGTTATAGGTGATGGAGCAATGACCGGTGGTATGTCTTTTGAGGCATTAAATGATGTAGGAAAAAATAATACCAAACTAATAGTAATATTAAATGATAATGGAATGTCTATATCAGAGAATGTTGGTGGATTGTCAACTCATTTGAGTAAGAAAAGAACAAACTCTGGTTATCTTAACACTAAAAAAGACATAGAAAATATTCTTGTTAAAATGCCGAAATTCGGAAAATATATAAAGGCTTTTCTTCGCAGAGTAAAAGAAGGTATCAAGAAAATGATACTTCCAAACATGATTTTTGAAGAACTTGGATTAACATATTTAGGACCTATAAATGGACACGATATAGTAGAATTAGTAGATGTATTTGAGAGAGCTAAGCGTATCAAAGAGCCTGTGCTTATACATGTCTGTACAAAGAAAGGTATGGGCTATGAATTTGCTGAACAAAACCCTGATGAATATCATGGAGTATCTGCTTTTAATGTAGAAACAGGTAAATCTCTAAATAAAACAAACTCATTATCGTACTCAGATATGTTTGGGAAAAAGCTTTGCGACATAGCGCAAGGCAATGACAAAGTTGTTGCAATATCAGCAGCAATGATTGACGGAACTGGATTGTGTGAATTTAAAGAAAAATTTCCAAATAGAATATTTGATGTAGGCATAGCAGAGCAACACGCTGTAACAATGGCAGGAGGTTTTGCTGTAAATGGCATTATACCAGTTGTAGCCTTGTACTCATCATTTTTACAAAGAGCGTACGACCAAGTAGTGCATGATATTGCAACCCAAAATCTTCATGTTGTATTTGCTGTGGACAGAGCCGGAATTGTAGGAAATGACGGTGAAACACATCAAGGAGTATTCGACAGTGGATTTTTAACACAATTACCAAACATGACGGTAATGGCACCAGCCGACTACAATGAGCTAAATTCAATGCTAGACTTTGCTATTAATAGATTTAATGCACCTATAGCTATAAGATACCCAAGAGGTTCAAGCCCTGCAAGTATTCCAAATTCTACAAAAGAAATAGAGCTTGGAAAGGGAGTAATTGTTAATGAGGGAAATGATATAACAATTATAGCCTACGGAAAAATGATTGAAATAGCAGTTGATACAGCAAACAAGCTTAAAAATAATAATATAAATGCAGAAGTAATAAATTTAAGATTTTTAAAGCCACTTGATGCAGAGCTTGTTTTAAAATCTGTAAATAAAACGAAAAAAGTTTTAATAATTGAAGAAAATTGCGTTGGGGCAGGAATATTAAATAATATAATATCTATATTGCCTAGGGAAGCTGAATATTTCACAAAAACTTTTCCAGATATTTTTATTAAACACGGAAATACTGTAAATATATATAAGAAATATGGCTTTGATAGTGATAGTATAGTAAAAGAAATAAAGGGCAAATTCGGGATTTAAGAAACTATATTCAGTATTTGCTTATATGCAATATTCATAGATAGTAAAATAAATGAAATTAACAAATGGAATATCATTATTGAAGCTAGTTGGAAATAAAAATTTGAGAGGAATTATTTATTAAAATGGAACAATACTTTACTAAAAATCCTACGACTAAGGATGATATATATAAATTCAAGTGGAACGCATTAGGAGAAGAATTCATCTTTAATACAAGCAACAGCGTTTTTTCAAAATCAGCGGTTGATTTTGGAACTATGACTATGATAGAAAGCTTTAAAGCAAATGAAAAGGGCTTTGAGGGAAGCATATTAGATTTGGGCTGTGGTTATGGACCTGTAGGTGTAATACTGGCAAAGGCTATGTCTAATGTTAAAATTACTATGTTAGACATAAACGAAAGAGCAGTAAAGCTATCAGAAATGAATGCTAAAGAAAACAAGGTAGCTGAAAAAATTAATGTATTGCAATCCAATATTCTGGAAAACACAGGAGAAAGATTTGATAGAATTCTGACCAATCCACCGATAAGAGCCGGAAAAGAAACAGTATATATGTTTTTTGATAAGGCTTATGAGCATTTAAACGAGGGTGGGAAGCTATATATAGTTATCCAAAAAAAGCAAGGAGCAAACAGTGCAATTGACAAACTAAATTCCTTGTTCGGAAATTGTGAAACCATATATAAAAAAGCAGGATATTTTATCTTGCTTTGTGTTAAATAAAAATTATTGGAGCTTTTCCGATAATTTTTTTGTTTATATAATTAATATAGATTGTCGAAATATGTCAAAAATTGTTGAATAAAACACTTTGACAAATTTAGTTTAACCTGCTACGATATAGATGGGTGGATGTAGTATAAATTACTATTATGTAAAAAATTT
>DCPV01000182.1:28863-29895 GCA_002323775.1 Firmicutes bacterium UBA1535
ATTTACATTTTTCAATTACAACTTTGGACAAGACTTTTAATTAAAAATTTAAAAGAAAAATCTAAGGAGGCTCTATGAAGAATAATAAATTTAAAATCTTAACATTAGTACTATTAGTAGCACTTGTTTTAAGCATAAACATATTGGATGCATTTGCAGGAACAACTCAAGGACATGTACACAATAAATCAGGAAGTTGGAGTGAATACGATGGATCTTCAAGTAGAAATGATAGTGAGCATTATATTTATTATTGGAATTATGAAGCCTGTTCTATATGTGGACAAGTATTAAGAACTTATAAAACTACAGATATTGAATATCACGAATTAGTAAGAGATGATTGGCATATGGGTTCAAGACACTATACTAAATATGAATGTCAGATTTGCCCATATAGCAAGACGATTTCATATGCTTGTCCTGGAAATCCATGTATTATAGATGTCTACAGAATTAAAGAAATTATGATTGAAGAAAATTAGAAGAGAAGTTACTACATCCATCCAAGTTAAAATATCATATAAGAATTAGTACTTTAAAAAGGAAGAAGCATATGAAAAAAAGATTTTTAATTTTTATTTTAATGATAACATTATTATCATTTATAATAGTATCATCATGTAAAAAAAAGGAAAATAATTTGCTTAATCTTAATCAAATAAATGATTCAGATAACAATATTAATGCTAATGGTAACACAAATAAAATTCAATTATGGTATTGGTCGCATACATATGATTCAGTTTATTTTGATTCTGTCTATTTTGAAACTATTTTAAGAATAGTGGATAGTGCTAAAGAGTTTTGTAATAAAAATAACATTCCTTTAGAAATCTTAGGTTATGATGAGAGTAAATTATCCTTTAAAGATTATATTATAAAGAGAAATATAGCAGCAGCCTCTGGTAATATGATTATTATTGGAGATTTAGATTATATGCAAGAATTATCAAAGCAACATGCTGATTATTATAAGATTGATAATTATGAAAATTTGTTGAATGTATATAAGGATAGATTTTGTATTCC
>DCPV01000288.1 GCA_002323775.1 Firmicutes bacterium UBA1535
AAAAGTATTGTATAAATATTAATTATCATATTAAAATTTACGGAGATATTTGATGTTAATAAAAACTATAAAACTAACAACTACAAAGAAACCGTCTGATAAACAGCTAATTAAGGTTGATGAAATTCAAGGAAAGCTTGATTTATCATATATAGAAAGAAAGAACAACAGTATTTTGCAAATGCTTAAAGAAAATGATTGTACTCATTTTTTAGTAGTTAAAAAGGATAAATTAGTTTTAACAGATGGGAAGGATGAATTGTTTTGGCATCCGAATATGGCATTTTTAAAAATTAAAGCCTTGCAAAATGATGAAATAGACCCTATTATCAAGGCTATGGATTTACAAAAAGGAGACAGTGTTCTTGATTGTACACTAGGCTTTGCAGCAGATGCTTTGGTTGTGTCAGCTTTTATAGGAGAGAGCGGAAAAATAATTGGTATAGAAGCTGATAAACATATAGCATATTTAACACTGGATGGCCTGCAAAATTACAACGAAGCTACAGGAGATATGAAGTCTATAATGAAAAGAATAGAGGTCATTAATGCTAATTACAACGATTATTTGAAATCATTAGATGATAACAGTTTTGATGTAGTATATTTTGACCCAATGTTTAAAACACCTAATATGAAGTCGATATATATGAATTCTCTAAGACCATTTGCAGAACATTCTTATTTATCTTTAGAAATTATAAAGGAAGCGTTAAGAGTTGCAAGAAAAAGGGTAGTAGCAAAAGAAAGAATGTTTTCCAAGGAACTTGAGAAGCTCGGATTTAAAGAATTCTATGGTGGCGGAGCTAGAGGTTCAACAAAATATGGTGCTATTTGTAAAAATGTATGATGTTAAATTTTTAATTATAGATAATTAAATTAGTGAAAAAAACTAATTGAGGGTGTTATTATGAAAATAACTTTTTTAGGAACGGCAGCTGCGACAGCTATGCCATTACCATTTTGTGATTGTGCAGTTTGCAAAGCATCAAGGAAATTAAAAGGGAAAAATATTAGAAAGCGTTCATCTATTGCAATAAATAATGATTTGATTATAGATTTAGGTCCTGATTCAGTCAGTGCTTGCACAGAATACAATATTGATTTGTCAAAAATAAAATATATTCTACAGACACACGCTCATTCTGACCATTTTGATGCAGGACATTTGGTTACAAGACATGTAGACTATGTATCTAAAAATATACAAGATATTATACTTGTTTCATCACCAAATACAATGAAGGTCTTAAATAGAAAAATGCAGAGTGAGGATTTCAGAATAGACATATTTAATTCAGAGAGTCAAAGAGATTTGGCTTTGCAATTAAACACTATATCTCACAAAGAGCAAATAATACTTGGAGATTATAAGATATCTTCATTTGAATCTTTGCATGATATTAGTGAACAGTCACTAATCTATTTAATACAGAGCAAAGATAAAACTGTTCTTTACGGAACAGATTTGTTGGAAATAAGTGATGAAGTATATACTTTACTTAAAAATTATTATATAGATATCGTGATTTTAGACCAAACGTATGGAGAGGGATACAATGCCGGAGGGCATCTTGATGCAAGTCAAGTAGTAAAAATTATAAACCGCATGAAAGAAATGCGGATTATAAATGAATGCAGTCAAATTTTTGCAACCCATATTTCTCACGAGGGAAATAATACGCATGAAATTATGGAGGAAATTGCTCGCCAAAATTTCTATAATATTGCATATGACGGATGTACGGTAGAGGTTTGATTTAATTCGTAAAATATAATTTTATGATAAAGTAAATTGGAGGTTTAATTATGTACAAAGATTCTAAGTGGGCTAAAGAAATTGTTAATTTGCAGAATAAAGATGGCTCTTGGGGATATTTTCATACTCTTTCAGATCCTAATAAAAATCCTATGACGACAGAGCAGGCATTGCGAAGACTAGAGATTTTAGGTTATACAATATATGATGATTGTATACAAAAATCAGTGGAGTATATGGTTAAATGCTTGGAAAGGAAAATCCAAATGCCAGATAGACGTGAAAAAACTCATGATTGGGATATTTTTACTGATTTGATGTTATCAACATGGATAAGAAGGTTTACAAAGGATATTCCTGTTGCTAATAAGCTTGCCAATGCTTGGGCAGACATAATTTCTTCTGCATTTGCAAGTGGATATTATTCAAACCAAGATTATATTTTAGCAAGTAATCATACATTCTCTCAAAAATTATATGGTGGAAGACTTTTAGATTTTGTTAATTTTTATCATGTATCGCTTATTTCTGATTGTTTGGACATAGAAACAGAGAAATTGGTTTTTGATTATATTTTAAATTATGAAAAGGGCATTTATTATATGGGTATTGACAGACCAGCATATATTTTGCCGGAAGTATTTGAATCTAAAGATACGAGCAGGTTTTTAAGATTAATTGAACTTTTAAGCAAGTATAAAAATAACCTACATAAGCTTAGCTATGTTGTTGATTGGCTTAGCAAGAACAAAAATCAAGAAGGTAAATGGGATATGGGAACAAAAGCAAAGGATAATATTTCTTTTCCTCTTTCCGATAGCTGGAGAACTAAGGAAAGTCGCACTAATGATTGCACCTATACAATAAATAAATTGTTGGATAAAATTGTTTAATTTTAAATATACGTTTTTAGAAAATGAGCAGGAGGACTAATGAAAAAGGTTAATTGTATAATAATTGTAAATAAAGAAAAAACAGAGCTCTTATTTTGTAAAAGGTTGAATAATCCTTATAAGGGCTTATACAATTTTGTCGGCGGTAAAATTGAGGAAAATGAAAACTCTTTAGATGCCGCTTATCGTGAGCTTGAGGAAGAAACTGGTATTACTAAGTTGGATACTAAACTTAAACCTTTCATGGATTTTGTATGGCATATTCAA
>DCPV01000289.1:0-351 GCA_002323775.1 Firmicutes bacterium UBA1535
GTAATATATAATAAAATCGACAAAATTATATAGATAGGATAATTATACTTATGATTATGGACAAGGAAAGATTTTATGAAGCTCGTAATACTGTTGCTAGAAAGTATACAGGTGATGAAAATAGGAAAAAAATTAATGCTCAGGTTTTAAATTCTTTTTATGTAGATGAGAAAGCTTCTTTTGAAAAAGATGGTTCAGAGATTTTATTAAAAGAAGATAGCGAAGAATATGAGTTAAAATATAAAATAGGTACACTCAGCGAAAAAAATTTACATGCTGTGTTAAAGCAATATTTTGAACCTAACATAGAAAATCAAGAAATAAAAGTTGGAAGATATGTTGCAGACATAG
>DCPV01000289.1:391-2798 GCA_002323775.1 Firmicutes bacterium UBA1535
TGAACCATAAAATTATTGAAATTCAAACTAGAGCATTTAATCTCCTTAGAAAGAAGCTTGATGCTTTTCTTGGACTTGAAGAAATTACAGAAGTTACGGTTGTTTATCCTATAGCTAAAACTAAATGGCTTTGCTGGATTGATAAGGATACCGGAGAAGTTAGTAAAAAGAGGAAAAGTCCAAAAATTGGTAAAATATACGATACATTTTTTGAGCTGTATAAAATTAAGCATCAGCTGACAAGCCCTAAGCTTAGCTTTTGCTTTGTTTTTCTTGATATCACAGAGTATCGTTATTTGAATGGTTGGAACATAGACAAAAAGAGAGGTTCAACTAGGTGTGAAAGAGTGCCTAATGACATAGTGGATATAATCCGTGTTAGTGGTGCAAATGACTATATTCAATTTTTACCAGAGAGTCTGCCGTCTCGCTTTACAACAAAGGACTATGCTAAGCACACAAAATTGAATTTAAAATCATCACAAACAGCATTAAATGTATTAAATTATGTTGGAGCAGTAAAACGTGTTGGAAAATTAAGTAATATGTATTTATACGAAATTTGTTTATAAATTTCTAAAAATATGCTATAATAAATTTTTGTAGAAATGAGGTTTAAATAAATGATATATAAAGAAAGGATATGCACCGATTTTGAATTTAGTAAACTTTATCCATTGCACAAATATTTAATGATTTTTTGTATAGTAGGTGCATGTGTATGAATATGAATAAAAAAGTTATAGTTGCCATGAGTGGCGGAGTTGACAGTGCTGTTGCTGCTTATTTATTATCAGAAGAAAAATACGATTGCATAGGAGTCACTATGAAATTGTTCAATAATGAGGATGTTTTAGTTAGCAGAGAGAAAACCTGCTGTTCTTTAGATGATGTTGAGGATGCAAGAAGCGTTGCATTCAAACTTAAAATGCCTTATTATGTGTTTAATTTTAAGGATGATTTTGAAGAAAAGGTAATTAAGAGATTTGTGGAATCTTATGAAAATGGCTTAACTCCTAATCCTTGTATAGATTGCAATATATATATTAAATTTGAAAAGCTTTATATGCGAGCGAAAGAACTTGATTTCGATTATATAGCAACTGGTCATTATGTTAGAATTGAAAAAGATGAGGCTACAGGCAGATATTTATTGAAAAAGGGCGTTGATGAAACTAAGGATCAAAGCTATGTTTTGTATGCTATGACACAAGATCAGCTTGCTCATACCCTGTTTCCACTTGGAGGGCTTAAAAAATCAGAGGTAAGACAAATTGCTCAGGAGCAGGAATTTATAAATGCTGATAAGCACGAAAGCCAAGATATCTGTTTTGTTGTTGATGGAGATTACAAAAAATTTATAGAGGGATATACAAATAGAAAATATCCTGAGGGAAACTTCATAGATACAAATGGAAAGGTGCTTGGAAAGCATAAGGGCTTGCTAGGCTACACAACAGGTCAGAGAAAAGGACTTGGCATCGCTCATGAGACACCTTTATACGTAAAAAGTAAGGATATGCAAAAAAATACGATTACTCTAAGTGATGAAAACGGTCTGTACGGGACAGAATTTTATGTTAATAACTTGAATTGGATTGCTTTTGATAAACTGACACAAGCAATAAAGGTAAAAGCTAAGATAAGATATAGACAGGTTGAAAAATCCGCTACTATTTACCCTCATGATGAAGAAAGCGTAAGAGTAGTATTTGACGAACCACAGCGTGCGATAACTGCTGGTCAGGCTGCGGTATTTTATGATGGCGACGTAGTAGTCGGCGGAGGAACAATATTCAAGTAAAAAGTGGAAATCAAGTAAAAAAATTAACAATAAAGTCTTGCAAAAAATTTTTAGACACTGTATAATCATATATATCAAATTTATACAAAATTTGATAAACATAAAATTTGGAGGCAAAATGAAAAAAAATTTTAGAAAAAGTATAATAATTCTTATGATAGTTGCAATGTTTGCTATGACTGCGTGCAACAATTCAGGAGCAAAATCAACTTTTAAAACTGGTAGTTTTAACGGAATGGTATTTACAAACGAGTGGTCAAATTTGAGATTTGAATTTCCAGAGAATCTTACAATAGCAACTCAAGATGAGATCAAAGAATTAATAAAGCAAGGAAATGCCGGATTGTATGCGGATGATGAAAAACTTGAAAATGCAATGAATAAGGCAGCAGAACTTAAGCTCGCTTATGATTTCTTGGTAAAAAATGATGATGGTTCACTTAACGTTCAATTAACTTATGAGAACTTAGCCATGAGCACAGGCGGAACAAAACTAGATGAGAAAGCTTACTTAGATACTGCAATGAAGCCTGTATTTGAAGATAAAAGCTTAGGCTATGAATTACTTGGAGAAGAAAAAGTGAATATAGCTGGCAAGGAATT
>DCPV01000157.1 GCA_002323775.1 Firmicutes bacterium UBA1535
AACAAGAAAAAGACTTAAATTAGAACTTACTAAGGTATATCCTAACAATCTCGTATTGTATTTTGATGTTCAGATGCTTCAGCAAGCGATTGTTGAAAAGATAAACGAGGGTAATAAGGATTATTTATGCGTTCCATTTGGAAATGTTTTTAATGGAAAGGCTGTAGCTAATTTTACTACAAAATCACTGCATATTGAAAAGTGCTTTAAATACGACACAGGAGACTATGAGATTAAAGAATATCCATTTTATCCGTCGGTATCAAAACAGATTGATGTGATAAAAGCATTTGATAAGCCTGTGATTCTGGTAGATGATGTAATGCACAATTGTCATGAATTCATTGGAATAGATAAAATTCTGAAAAACAAGGCTGTACCTGTAAAAAATGTAATAGCGGGAATTTTGTCAAGCCAAGGCAAGGACAGAATAGAAATGCAGGGAAGAATAGTTGATAGTGCATATTTTATACCGAATTTAAGACTTTGGCTTAGAGAGAGTATGCTATATCCATTCTTTGGCGGTAACTCTGCATTAGGTGATGATAAGCCTAAGTTAAATTTAATTCCTTCAATAAACCAAATATTGCCTTATGCTTCGCCAAGCTTTATGAGTGGAACGAGCAAGGAGGTAATTTATGATTTATCGAAGCTATGCTTAGAAAATGCAATGAACATAGCTTCCTCCTTAGAGTTGGAATATAAAAATATTTTTGATAGAAACCTTGTGCTAAGAAATTTATATCAGGTGCTTAATACTCCGAGATATCCGGTAAAAGGCAACAATATAAGCTATGACTTAAATCAAGGTATATCAAGCTATATAGAAAATGATATTAAAAACTTAGCAAGAATTGAGAGTATAGTTAAGATTTGAAGCAATATTGAATGAATTACAAATAAGATAAGGAGTATCAATATATGTATAGTGAAAAATCACCAAAACGGTTTATAATACCTATAATACTTTCAATACTTATAGTTTTATTAACAATAATATACCTGATAAATGTTAATTCAGAAAGTGACAGAGGAGAGCTTCAAGCAATAAATGGAGTTTTAGATTTAAGTGATTTGAATATAGATGATAAAAATATAATAGCATTAGATGGAGAATGGGAGTTCTATCCTAATGCTTTGCTCAAGCCTGAAGAAATAAACAGAGATAGTGTGAAAACTTATATAAACGTTCCTTGTAATTGGACAAACACTCTAAACAAGGATAGTCATTCAGCCGATGGGTCAGGCACATATAGATTGATTGTCAAGGTTCCAAAAGACAAAATGTATGCCATTAAAACGAATACCATACGTTCAGCAGCCAAAATTTATTTGAATGGTTATGAAGCAGGCAAAATGGGAACAACGGCATTATCGGCAGATGATTTTCACAGAGATAGTAAATTTATTGTAAGCACTGTAAGCAGTAAGGATGCAGAAATAGAAATAGTAATACTCGTATCTAATTTTGCACAAGAAATAGGTGGGATTACAAAATCAATTAAATTTGGTAGCTCCGAAGCAATTATGTATCGTCATGGACTGTCATTAATCTTGGATACAGTTACTTTTTCTATATGCTTAATTTTATCAATATTTTTTATAATACTGTATATGCAGCAAAAGGAGGAAGCTCATTTTAAATACTTTGCTTTTGCGAATTTTTTTATGGCAGTATTTTTCTCTACATTAAATGAACAAATTTTAAGATTAATCTTGCGATATAATTACAATAACAGAATAATCATTCAATTGATTGCACTAATTTTAACAAGTATTTTCATGACAGAATTTGTAACTAGATTTTTTAATAATTTTGAAAAAAGAAAAATTTCTGAATATTTATTCATGGCTATTATTGTGTTTTTTACTATAATTATATATAGACCAGATAAACCGATTTTTTTAATTCTAAGAAAGCTGCATATAGTTTTATTGACAGTTATAATGCTTAGATATTTATATATTTTTTACATTTTAATTAAGGAAATTAAAAAGAAATCGGCTTTGTCCGAACATATTCTACTTATTATAGTTTCACTAATCTGCTATTGGACTACTATGTCAATAAAGATTATATTTGAAATAAATATGGGAATTGCTCCGGCAATTTTGATTTTTGTATTGTCAATTAATGTGTGGATTATGATGAGCAGACGGATAAAAAAATCGGCAGAAGAAAAAATAGAAAGAGAATTACAATACTTTTATTCACAGATATCACCGCACTTTTTATACAATACCTTAAACACTATTATTGGACTTAGTTATACTGATTCAGAAAAGACTAGAGAAGCATTAAATAATTTATCTGTCTATTTTAGAGGAAAGCTTGATTTTCATAGGACAAAAGGACTCGTTAATATATACTCTGAGATTGATATGCTAAGTGCATACTTAGCAATTGAAAAGCTAAGATATGGACAAAGATTAGAAATTGAATACGATATAGATGACGATGTTAGTGCATTTATTCCGCCACTTACATTGCAGCCAATAGTTGAAAATGCAGTAAAATATGGAATTGCAGCTAAATCTAGCGGTGGTGTAATAAAAATCAGTGCAAAAAAACATGGCAAGAGCATGATAAAAATTCTTATAGAGGATAATGGCCCAGGGATGTCTGAGGAGAAAGTACAAGAAATACTTTGCGGAAAAAATGAAAGAATAGGATTAAAAAATGTAATAGAAAAGATTAAAATAGTAAAAAGTTCTTCTTTTGAATTAAAAAGTGAGCAAGATAAAGGGACAAGAGTACAAATTTTACTACCTGAGCATAAATTGTAGTTTTAACGAGATTGTATATTGAATATGTATACTTATAAACAAGATATTTTGTGAAATTAAAAAAGGGAGTTGTGTAATATGAGGGTTGTTTTAGTTGACGATGAGCCTATGGCATTGGTTGTGTTAAAGGAATTACTTTCAAGCTATCATGATGTTGAGATTGTAGATGCTTATACAGATGCACAAGAAGCTTTAAATAACATAGATGAGACTAAACCAGACGTTATATTTTTAGATATTGAGATGGGGAGAGTAGGAGGGCTTGAGCTAGCCTCTATATTAGCTAATAGCATAAAAAATATAGAAATAGTATTTGTAACAGCCTACTCACAGTATGCCTTAGATGCCTTTGAGCTGGATGCTATTGATTATCTGCAAAAACCGGTTCAAGAAGCTCGAATGAGAAAAACCATTTATAGACTTAGAGAAAAGATAGATATTGCTACTCCTGTTATCACAGGTGATTTGAAATTGAAATGTTTTGGAGAATTGCAAATACTTGATGACAGCGGAAAGCCTCTGACATGGAGAACTCAAAAGGCAAAGGAGCTTTTTGCTTATCTATGGTATAAAGATGCAGCAGTATCAAAGGATATAATTATGAACGATATTTTTCCTGATAGAAATATGGAAAAGGCAGGAACTCTATTACATACTACTATTTATCAGCTAAGAAAGGGTTTAGAAAAGTTAGGCTATTCAAATGGAATTGAGTATTCAAACGAAAGCTATCGCCTTAATGTTCCGGTTAAATCTGATTACTTTGAATTAAAATGTATCCTCGATAAAAAGGAACATAGCGAAAATGATATGGAACAAATTCTAAATATATATAATGGAGATTTTTTTGAAAAGGAAGAATATCTTTGGGCAGAAGAAAATAGACACAAATATGCACAAAAAGTACTGGATTTGCTAGAAAAATATGCTGCAAAAAATCTAAGGCAGGGAGAATTTACAAATAATATTAAGACATTATTGGAAAAACTTTTAAAAATAGACCCGTACAATGAAAATGCAGCGAAAATGAAAATTATCTATCATGGCAAAACAGGCGGCAGGGTAGAATTGCAAAAGTTTTATAAATTCTTTGAAAATACTCTTTTAGAAGAACTAGATATAAAGCCGGAGGAATCAACAACAGCATTATATAAAAAATATATGAGATAATAATGAAATTATAATTTCCAAAATCAGCATAAAATTAAATGATATGATTTAAAAACAAGCCAATCTTTTATTAAAAGATTGACTTGTTTTTTTGCTGATAATTTTAAATATCTGATAAAAATATAAAATTTGTTTAGTATTTGTTCAGTGTGAATATATATAATTTAATAATTAAATGAAAATTAGTGCAAAATTGCATAAATTAATAATGCTTTATAAAGCGAAGGGAGTAAAAATTATATGAAAAAAATAAGAAAGAATGGAATAGTCATTTTATTGTTATTCGCAATGATTATGCAAATGATTATACCCAACATAGGAAAAGCATATGCAGATGAAGATTTGATAAATATAGCTGGAGGAGATGGCAGTTCTACAACACCTAGTGCTATAAGTTTGGCAACGACTGGTGTTTCAGACCCAGATGCTATAGAATCAGTTGATATCCAGCTTGTATTTAAGGATAAAAATAATAATAAAATAGCAGAATATAAGGATGGAAATCTTGTTCCGGCGGGTGTAGATATTCCTTTGGATGCAAGTGTAGAATTTAACTTTGGACTTGAAATACGTGATGTTGATTATAACAATCTACCTATTGGAATTGTTGATGTAGGTACAGTATACGAATTTAAAATTGCAGAACAGATAACTATAGCTGCTAATACAACTATTCCTATATATTTTGATGGCACAACAACACAAGTAGCAACAGCAACAATTAAAACAGATGGAAACGTGACATTACAATTTTCGGATGAGGTTAATAATGAAGATGAAGATAGATTTGTATGGGTTAAAGCAACTGGAAAAATTGATAAATCTAAATTAGATTTAGGTGGAAATAAAGAGCTTATATTTGAAATTCCAGGTGGAAATATAAAGATACCTATAAAATTTACAGAAATTGTACCAGAAGAAAAAGTTACTCTTTCTAAGGCTAATGGTTCTTGGACAGCTGATAACAAAATTAAGTGGGAAATAACAGTTAAGGTTGAAACTGTACCAAGTGGTCGAGAGGTAGAAAATATTGTTATAAATGATATATTAACGACTTCAAATCATACCTTTTCAAGCTACGAGCCTGGTCAGTCTACGTCTTCTGGTGATTTTACATATGATGGCAATGGAAAATTTACTTTTGCTAAACTAAAAGATGGAGATACAAAGAAAATAATAGTTTATACAACTCCTGATTTGTCACAAGTAGGAGCTGCTCAAAATGGAACAACTGTTACATTTAAAAATAAAGTAAGTGGAACCTATGGAGTTGATAATAAACCTATAACTCCAGCTCCAGCAGAAGCTACAGCCACTAAGCAAATAAATTTTCTGGAAAAAAGTAATGGTAGCTTTAAAGCAGGAACTAACAGAGAAGATAATGTTATAGAATGGTCTATTACAATAAACAAGAGTAAACTTAATATGCCATCCGGAACTAAGCTAACAGATGTAATTCCAGCAGGCTTAGAGCTGATAGGACCTGTGGATATTTACGAGGAGAACACTAATAATAAATTTACTGATGCTAGTATTAAACCTTCTTCTAATAATATTGAAATAACATTTACTAATGGTTTAAGTAAATGGGTAACAGTAAAGTACAAAACAAAGATAACTGATTTAGATGTATATAATCCTGATAAGGCCTTAGAATATAAAAATAAAGCAGTATTAACTTGGGATAGTGGAAGTGGAGAGCAGACTGTAACTAAGGAAGGAACAGGAACAGTTCCAAAAACTGTAATTCAAAAATCTGGTGATGGATACGATGCTACAGATAATCGATATGTTAAATGGAAAATTACAATTAACAAAGACAAAATGGACATTATAAATCCAGTAGTTGTAGATACTCTCCCAATAAACTTAGAATATGTAAGTTATATTGCTAATCCAAGCATATGGGGAAT
>DCPV01000252.1 GCA_002323775.1 Firmicutes bacterium UBA1535
TCAAAGAAGATGTGTTTTGTACTATTTTATTATTCAACTGGAGCAGGCAGTGGTTACTATTATAAGCCTTTTGATTTGACTTTTTCCCATGCTTGTACATAATATAATTTTTATAACTAATCTGTAAGTTTATTAATCTCTCTCTTTACAATTTCTCTATATTCTTCCGGACGATAATCCATATTTGAAACTAATGATAACATTTCTTCTTTTGAAACCACTTTCGCTCCAATCACTTCATCTTCTTGTAATGACAATTCATCGATATTAAAATCAATATTAAGGAAATATATGTCAATTATGTGATTATGAATTCCCCAAAAAACTCTCCCAATAAAACGCATCTTATCCTTTGGAAAAACAAGTCCTAATTCTTCCTTTATCTCTCTAGTCATTCCCTCTTTTGAGCTCTCACCTGCCGCAACATGCCCTAAATGAATATCCCACCCACCGGGAAGAAATTCTTTATCAAAAGACCGTTGCTGTAATAAAAATTCATTTGATGAATTGTATATATAAGCATGTACGCCAAGATAATATTGTCCGTCTTGAAGCTCAGTTCCCTTATCAGCCTTTTCCCCAGTTAGTTCTCCCCTCTTATCAAGAATATCAAATTGCTCCATACTACTCTCCTGCAAATTATAGAATTTTTTACATCAATTTTCATTATTATCAGAGAGATTATACTATATTTTTTGTCATACTTCCATAAAATTTTATAAATATCTTAGCTAATATTTATATGACTATATTTACAATTATTATTTTTCAATGGCTTGCAAAGCAAGACTATGGTATAATAATTCTGAAATTTTAAAAAAGGTGGTGTGTTTTGTGGTTAAAATATTGGTTGTTGAAGATGATGTTAGTATTCACGCATTGATAGATGAGATATTGAGAAAAGAAAGATATAGTGTGTTAAATGCCTACTCCGGAACAGAAGCACTTATGATACTGGAAAAAGAAAAAGTTGAGCTTATTTTACTTGATTTAATGCTGCCGGGTTTAAATGGTGAAGAAATATTAAGAAAAATAAATAATATACCTATTATTGTAATAAGCGCTAAAATTGCATTGGACGATAAGGTAAATTGCTTATTAAGCGGTGCTAATGATTACATTACAAAACCATTTGACAAACAAGAACTCCTAGCTCGAATACAAGTTCAATTAAGAATTAACAAGCCCGTTAATAGCGAACTGGCTTTTAAAAGTTTAAAATTATTAAATGACAATCATACCTTGCTAATTGGCAAAGAAAAGCTAAGTTTGACCAAAACGGAATATGCTATCATAAAACAATTATTATTAAATCCAAACCAAGTAATTACAAAGTCAAAATTGTTAGACTTAATAAGCCTAGACACAGAGGACTGTGATGAAAGCTCTTTGAAGGTACATATCAGCAATATAAGAAAGAAAATAAGAAAAATAACAGACGAGGAATTTATCGAATCTGTTTGGGGTATTGGATTTAAAATGTACGAGTAAAAATCTTTACTAAATCTTTACTTTTTCTTGACCGTTTTCTTAACTGTTTGCTGTTATAATTGCTTTCAGATAGAGAAAAGTAAAAATCCTATCAATTTTTATATCGCTAAAGAGCTGGTTTAAAGGAGGCAATTATGCAATACGTTTTGAAAGCAAAAAATCTTGAAAAAAAATACAAAGATTTCAAAGCCATAGGTCATCTCAACATTAATGTTGAAAAAGGTGCAATATATGGACTAATTGGCAAAAATGGTGCAGGTAAAACTACACTGATAAGACTTGTATGCGGACTTCAAAGCCCAACAAGTGGAACTTATTCTATTTATGGAATAGAAAATACGAGTAATGAAATATTAGAAACTCGAAAAAGGATAGGTGCTATTATTGAATCGCCCTCCATCTATCTTGATATGACAGCCAGAGAAAATATGGAAGAACAATACCTAGTTTTAGGTGTACCTTCTTATAAGAATTCAGCATCTAATAGCAGTCAGAATTCCTATGGAAGCTCAATATACTATGATAGCATTGACGAACTTCTAAATTTTGTAGGACTTGAAAACACCGGAAAGAAAAAGGCTAAAAACTTTTCACTCGGTATGAAACAAAGACTAGGAATTGCAATTTCTCTTGCAGGAAATCCAGATTTTTTAATGCTGGATGAGCCTATCAATGGACTTGACCCACAAGGTATTGTTGAAATCAGAGAGCTTATTTTAAAATTAAATAAGGAAAAGAAGATAACAGTCTTGATATCCAGCCATTACTTAGATGAATTATCTAAAATTGCAACACATTATGGATTTATGGATAATGGACAGATAATTAAAGAGATAAGTGCTGAAGAATTAAACAAATTATGCAAAAAAAGAATTGAAATAAAGGTAAGTGATGAGAAAGAATGTGTAAAATATTTAGAAGAAGAACATATTTCTTATGAAGTTGTAGACAAAAATATTATTCATATTTTTGAAAATATCAATATTTCTAAATTAAGCTTACAACTTGCTAAAATAAACTGTGAGATTATTGAAATCCATGAAAAGGATGAATCTTTGGAAAATTATTATATTAATCTGTTAGGGGGTAAGTCTAATGAGTAGATTATTAAATGCAGGTTTTAAAAGATTAATTAATAACAAACTATTTTGGGCTTGTTTAATTATATTGATAACCATTGGTATAATAGGATGTATTTCACAGTATAGAAATATGTTAGAATATAAAATAGAGATAAAAACCGATACTTTTTTATTTGCTTCTGCAAGCATGATTGGCATTGCTCTTGCTGTACTTATTCCTTTATTTGTAGGAACAGACTTTTCCGATGGAACAATAAGAAACAAAATCATTGTTGGTCATTCCAGAAAATCAATATATTTTTCTAATCTTATAATCAGCGTTGCCTCAGGATTTATAATCACTGCTGTGCATATGATTGTTATGACTGCAATTGTTGTTACAATATTTGGACCATTTAAACTGCCAGCACACGCAATTATTTGGCATATTATAGCTACAATATTTTTAATTATTTCTTATTCATCTATATTTAACATGATTACACTTCTTTCTTCTAGCAAAACAGTAAGTGTTGTGATTAGTCTTTTACTTGTATTTGGTCTAATGATGATAAGTGCAGTCGTTTTGAATAAATTAAGCAGTGAAGAATATATAAATACAATGTCAGTTGTAGATGGTAAAAATATATTTGAAACAATTAGAAATCCAGCATATCTTGAGGGTAATGCAAGAAAAATACATCAATTTATTGTAGATTTCATCCCTACAGGTCAAGGATTTCAAATTATGGGAAATATTGCTCCAAATATCAAAATTTTATCAGTTTACTCGTTAATCATAGCTTTAATTTCAAATTGTATCGGATGCTTTATGTTTAACAAAAAAGATTTGAAATAAAAAGATATAACTCTTGTTAGCAGTTAATTATAAATTGAATAAACTCTTATAACTTATAATGTTGAACTCACTTCAAAGAGTCGAGTTCAACATTATATTAAGCAATAATATTCATTTTGAAGAAAGGATTTAAAATATGAGTATATGGTTATATTCTATAATAGCTATATTAGTTATTATTTTAATTTCAATTATAATAAAAATATTATTAATGAAAAAATCAATCAATGAAATTAATTTATCAATAGATAAAATTTTAAAATCAGATACAAATAACTTAATTA
>DCPV01000291.1 GCA_002323775.1 Firmicutes bacterium UBA1535
CTAAGACTTTTTATATCTCTACATACGAATTCATCAAAAAAATCCTTTGAAAAATTAGTAAATTCCTCACTGAAATCATGACTTTTAAATTTTTCAGATATTTTTTTAGAATTTATAATATCCTTTTCCATCATAGTGCTAACATTTTTAACAAATTGCTTTTTGGAAGCCTTTACTTTGCCCCCAATTTTTACATTGTTAAAAAGAGGGTATTCTTTAAAAAGCATATTCATGACATATTTGTTTGTGATATAACCACTAGCTCCAAAGATAAGTGTATCAATAATAATATCGTACAGCATAGATAACCTCGCATTTTTTCAAATATCTTCTTTATTATAACATCATTCGACATAAAAATAAATAGTAATTTCTTTATACCTTGTTTGGGTGGTAAAAGCAGTTGCTACATTATAAAAGCCTGTAAATCATTTTTTAAGATTTACAGGCTTTTATTTTACTACGCATTGTTACATCATTCTACAAAACTTTCAAGACAGAGCTAACTGTTAAATATTAGAATGACAAACTCATTGATAAATTATTAGCTTTAAATTTTACAAGTTAAAAATATTTTTTTGCATTCATCTTTTCCTCAGCAAGTCTTACGCCCTCTCCAAAGCGTTGGAAGTGTACTATCTCACGTTCTCTTAAAAATCTTAATGTATCTTTAACCAATGGATCATCCGTAAGCATAATTAAATTTTCGTAAGTTGCACGAGCTTTTTGCTCAGCTGCCATGTCATTGTACAAATCTGCGATTACATCACCCTTTGCCTGTGTATATGCTGCGGTCCATGGAACTCCAGTGACGTGAACATAAAGACAAAATGAAAAAACATTGAAAATACAAATTGTTATTAAGATTTACAGTTATTTTATATAACTGTTTTTTTATATGAATTTTAGGAATATTAAATCCCACTAAAAAACGAGAGGAGAAAAAATTATGTGTAAAGTAATAGCAGTTACAAATCAAAAGGGTGGAGTTGGAAAAACAACAACAACAATTAATCTAGGAGTAGCTTTAGCAAGATTAGGTAAGAGAGTTTTAGAAATTGACCTAGATGCTCAGTCTAACTTGACAATAGGATTAGGATTCAATCCAGATGAGATTGAATATACCATTTCTAAATTAATTAATGAAAAGGCTAATAATTATAATTACTCAATTGATAAAGAGAAGTTTATATTAAGTTCAGAGGGAGTTGATATCATACCATCGGATATACTTCTTTCATCAATAGAGACTAAGCTTCTTAATGTGATGAATAGAGAAAGTATTTTAAAAAATATAATATCAAGTTTCAAAAATGACTACGATTATATCTTAATTGACTGTTTACCTTCGTTGGGAACACTAAATATAAATGCTTTAGTTGCAGCTGATAGTGTTATTATTCCTGTACAAGCACAGTATTATTCTATAAGAGGAATGGAGCAGTTATTACAATCAATAGTAAATGTTAAAGAACAAATAAACCAAAAACTGCATATAGAAGGACTACTCATAACAATGTATGATAAGCGTACAAATTTGAGTAAAGAAGTTAGAAAAACCTTGCAAGAGATATATTCAGTTGAAATTAATACATTTGATACAATGATTAACATTTCTACTAAAATCGCTGAAGCTCCAAGTCAGGGTAAAAGCATATTTTCTTATCAGCCAAACAGTGAAGTGGCAAATAACTATGAACAGCTTGCAGGAGAGGTTATAAACAATGAGTAGTTTAGATTTAGGGAAAAATTTAAAAAATAGAGACGCAATAAAAAATCTATTAGGCTCTGTTAATAATGCTGATAAGAGGGAAGTAAATATTGAGTTATTAGTTTCATATCGAAAACATCCATTTAAACTATATAAAGATGAAAGACTTGACGATATGATTGAAAGCATAAAGCAAGTCGGAATTCTATCTCCAGTGATTGTTAGAGAGATAGAGGAAGGAAAGCTTGAAATCCTTGCAGGGCATAATAGAGTTAATGCTGCTAAATTATCAGGCTTAAAGACTGTTCCTATTGTAATAATGAAAGTTGATGATGATATAGCAGATAGAATTGTTGTTGAATCAAATTTTGTTCAAAGAAATGAATTCTTACCGTCTGAAAAAGCAAAAGCTTATAAGTTGCTATTAGATTCTTTAAATCGTCAAGGAAAGAAAATTATTAAATTAGGTGATACCTATGGGGAGATAAAAACACCAAAAGATATTGAAAAGCAAGAAGATAGCAGAGAGCTTGTAGCAAAATACTACAAAACTTCACCAGCTCAAATTCAGCGTTATGTAAGATTGAATTATTTAACAGAAGGACTTATGAATCTAGTTGATAATAATCAGCTTGCATTAAGACCAGCAGTTGAAGTTTCTTACTTGGATAAAAAAGCACAAAATAGTGTTGAATGCTTTATAAATATGGGAAATAAATTATCTTTAAAGCATGCTACTTCATTAAGAGAAAAATCTGAAAGCATAGGTTTAACAACAAATGATATTGCAAATTTGCTGCCTGAAAAGAAAGAAAAAACAAGAAAAATTGAAATTCCGTTCTATGAAATTAAAGAATTATTTGCTGAGGAAGTAACAGATGAAGAAATCATAAAAATAATTATTAATTCGATGAAACACTATACTTCTTAAGACGGAAAATGAGGAAACCTAAAATTTGAGGTGGAAAGATGGAACGTAAAAAACGTATAAAGGGGCTATGTGGCATGAATTGGGTACAATCTGAAAGAACTATGCAGGGTAATATATCAATGGAATGTGAACATAATGACGGATGTTATTGTACCACTTCAAGAAGTATTGTTGAACAAGAATGTTTAAAAATATGTAGTAATTGTATTTATAAAAATTAAAATTTAGTCTTGGAAAGGAAAATTAAAAATGAAAGAAATAACTGTAAAATATTTAATTAGTGACGAGCAAGAACAACGTTTATTAAAAATTACAGAAGAATATAATAAACAAGGTGTTGACAATGATATTAATGAGCAATTTGAATTTATTATGACATTAGGCTCAAAATTTAATATTGACGAAAAATTGAAGTTCCATGAATACAAATTAGGATTGAAAAATGAAACAAATTAAAATTTATGTGAGGAGAAGTTAGTTATGAATAAAAGGCAAAGAAAGAAAGCTTATAAAAAATGTTTTTACCAACTTGTAGACAAAATAAATTTGACTACAATGAACATTGAAGAAATAAAAAGAATATTTGAAGATTTTGAAAAACATATTAAACATTATGGTTATTTTCATCATAAAGACGAATATAAATTGAAAAATAAATTGATTTATCACCCTGTTTTTTACACTTATCCTATAAATGAAATAAATAACATATATGAAAGTTATTTTATCCAAAGCAGAAAGCATAATTATAAGCCATTAATGGTAATACAAAGTATTGATGATTTGATGATAAAAGAGGATACTATAAAGTTATGCAAAGAAAATGGTTACGAAGTCAAACTAATTAATGTTAAAGAAAGTATTGATAAAGGCTATCGCCTTGACCCTTTTCTTATAGCCACAGACAATACATAAACAAACAAATAAAAATGAAAAATTAAACACAATGTTTATAAGCTTTGCAATAAAAGATAAATTAGATTAGCTGGTAATTGGGAAAATATAGCAGCTTATAATTGGGGTAAACTAAAAGATAAGTATTATTACTATCATGACATTAAAGGAGTACAAAATGAATAAAAAAATCACGATTAAAGCTTTATATGAAGATGTATTAAATGAAATTACAAAGGGTAGTGCGGAGTGGGGAAGTTTTCTTGAATTCTATAGTCAAATTTGGAAACATAATTTTAATAAAGCTATTTTAATTTACGAGCAAAGACCTGACGCTACCTTTGTTGCAAGTATGGAGGACTGGAATAAAAAAGTAGGAAGGTATGTAAATAAATATGCTAGAGGTATTGCTGTAATAAAAAAAAATGACTTAGAATACCTATTTGATGTATCTGATACTAATGGACCAGAACATACTAAGCCAAAAGTATGGGAATTAAGTGAAAATTCATTGAAAGAAGAATTAACATCCATACTTAATAATAAAAATTCTAGTGATTTTGGAACTTTGGACAAGCATATACATAACTTAATTAAAAATTCCTTAAAAATAATGCAAGAAGATGATATAATAAATATAAGTAATTTTAATAAAGATAAAAATATGCTAGAGCTAATAAGTAACAGTATAGAATATCTAGTGTCAAAAAGATGTAATATAGAAGCTTATAAAGATTTTTCATACATCAATGAAATAAAGGATATAAAATCAATTATACATATAGGAAATATAATATCATATGTTTCACAACTAACTTTAGTTGAAATAGAAAAAGAGGCTAAAAAAATAACTCAGGAAGAGAGGGATAACAGTAATGAAAGGAATGCTATACAAGGAAAAAGAGGGGATACTTTATCCAGAGATACAGATATCCAACAACGAGGAAATGGACAAGAAACCATTGAGCAAATATGGCATCATGGCGATGAAGTATTTAGAGGAAAATCACAATTTGAGATATCAGGAGTTGCAGATGTCAGGAGAGTTGATGTCAGTTCTACATCAGATAGACAACGAAGCTTGGGAAATGATAGACAGTCTGATGGAAAAGAAGTTGAAAGAAGAGCCAGCGGAAGATATGACGAACACATACGAAACATACAGACACAAGGAAATGCTGATGAGAGAAGTAGAGGAAATAGTTCTGGAAGAAGTAGTTTACAAAGTAAGATAGAAAACATTAAACAGCTAAATATTAATCTTGAAGGAGTAGAGGAGTCTACTCCTTCTGTAGTTTATAAAGACAGCTCAGAGGATAATGTTGATAGAGATATTAATAAAAATATATTATCAGATGTAGAAAAAATTAACTTTAAAAATTATGATACTACTGATGATATGATTGGAATTAAAGCAAAGTATAAGCAAAATGTAGAAGCAATAAAGATTTTAAAGAAAATAGAATTAGAAAAAAGGCTTGCAACA
>DCPV01000260.1:0-7556 GCA_002323775.1 Firmicutes bacterium UBA1535
GTCCATGGCGGATGTTCTCCAATAGGAATGAAAAAATTATTTAAGACATTTATAGATGAAACAGCAACACTCAATGAAAAAATAATTGTAAGTGCTGGTCAAGTAGGACTTCAAGTAAAGCTAAGCCCAAAAGATTTAGAAGAATGTATAAATGCAGAATTTGTTGATTTGATATAGAAAAAATAATGTTGTAATAATTGATATTTTAATCTTAATTAAGTTAAGACATAAATATAGACGAAAAAATAAACCAGTAATATAAAACAAAGCAAGTACAAAAACTAAATGATGCACTTGCTTTTTCTATTGTTCAAATTTTTAATATATTTTGTAAAACTTATTCCGCATTAGATTCCTTATTACTTTTACTCGTAGCTACAAACACAGAGCCTATTATAAGTGCTGCACCGATTCCTTGTATTAAGTTTATCTTTTCATTTAATATAAACATACTTGCTGTAATAGTTATTATTGGCATTAGATTTAAAAAGATACTGCAAATTACAAGACTAATATGTTTAATGGCGATATTGTAAAAGAGATAGCAAAGGGCAGAGCATATTACACCTAAGAACAGCATATGCAATAATCCGGTCATATTAAAACCCTCAAAGCTTGGTATATTAAATGGCATAGTTAGCATAAAGAAAAACATTCCGAATAGGTTTTGATAAAAAGTCACCTTTAAGGGATGATACTTGCTTTGCATAGGAATTGACAAATAGCTGAATATAACCCATGCAATCATTGATAACACTATTAATATAACTCCAAGCACCATGTTTTCCGAGCCATTAATATTAAAGCCTGCGACTAAAATTGCTCCTATAACAGATAAGCATACGCTAAAAACTTTTTGCTTTGTGAAAGGTGATTTTAATACAAAGTAATCAGCTATTATAGTGAATGCAGGTAAAAGTGCTAAGAAAATTGATGTCAAGGATGCTGACAGCATCTTAATAGCAAGATTTTCAGTTGCAAAATATATAAACACCCCAAATAAACCGCATAATACAAGTCTTCCTATGTCTTCTTTATCAATTTTAATATCCTGTTTAGTCAATTTTAGTGTTAAAAGTAAAACAACAGAAGCTATTAAAAATCTAAAAAACGCCAGAGAAAAAGGCGTAAACCACTGCAAGCAAATCTTAGTGCTTATGAATGAAAATCCCCAAAAAAGGCTTACAGATAATATAAAAAAATATGATTTCAAAGTACTTTTCATAAAATGTCCTCTCGTATGTGATGTCAATCCCAATTTTAAAGTTTTATAAAACCTGTACAACACTAAAAAAGCAAAAATTAATAAACTTGAGCTTACTGTTGTATGTCTTAAATAAATTGCACAATTTAGTATACACTTTTTACAATACAATTACAATCTATTTTTAAGTAAATTACTAAAGTAAATTCCACAGGAGATAAGTAAATGGAAATTGGTCTGGGAATAGATTTAAATGAATTAGAGTAGAATTTAATTTTAGAAATATTTAGAATGAGATAAGACCATAATGACCATTGACCTCATATTCTGTTATTCTATTACAAGTTTTCTTTTAGAAAATAAATTATCTGAAGTTTCAGAAAAAATCAAAATTTAAAAATTATCTTTTACAAAAAACAATTGCGGGTTAGTTATATTTTCCCATTATTGCATACTGATAATAGCGGAGAATTTTCCAATGTATCGGTATTTCAAGAAGATTTAGATGGAGAAGCTAAATCTTAATTTGTCCTGCAATCCGTATAATTTTATCAAAAATAACATGTTGAAAAAATCATACTTTATTATGTGATATTGCTCCTAATGGAGAATCTTTTGATGATTTTACGCAGTCTACACTAAATATGATGTTTTTACACATTAGCAGTGTTAAAAGAAAGAACTTAAATGGCAAAGAGCCTTATGAAGTTTTTTCTTTTACTTATGGAACTAGTGTAAGCAATATTTTAGATATTAAATCTACCAAGTTAATTTGGTGGTTTAATCCTCAAATATTTGAAATAACTTATTAAAGCTCTTGCTAAAAAATAACTAAAAAATTCCACACACTAAATTCTTAAATAGTATAACTTAGTCTGAAACATCTATGTTTTAAGCTTGTTTGCTATGTGATTCTTTATCTTTATTCTGTGTTTTTTATCTTTTTTTATTTTATAAATATCATTTTATATAAATTTTCCATATTAAAATTCATTGACTTTTCAGTCTTAATTCTACTATTTTTATACCGTGGAATTTACTTTATTGATTTACGCTTGAGTAACAATTACAATAATGTAAAATTTTTCTAATTATATATAAAAAAATAAATATTTAAATAGTAAATTTAACATTTCCATAAATAGTATACTACAATATATGATAATTTATTACAATATATTTAGGATATACGATTTATATTGAACTGAAGTATATGTATTAATAAGTAAAGATTATCTTTACAACGTATTATACGAATTATAATGATTGACGGAGGATTTAGTTATGAATAATATGAAAAGGTATGCAGTGAACATAACTAATGATATAAGATTTGTTGATTCAAATACTATAGTGATAAAAACACTTAAAGGACGCTTTAAATTAAAGGGAGACAATATTTCTATAGCCTTTAGAGATATAATCAATTGTTTTAAAGAACCAACAAACTTTAATGAAGTTATTTCAACGCTAATTAAAAAATATAGTGTGGATTCTCTCCAGAAAATGCTAGATTTTCTTGTGGATAAAAACATTTTGATTGATAAGTGTTCTTCCGAAATTTTACAAAAGTACGACAAAGACTTTGTAGATAAGACACTATACTATACCTTGGGTGGAAAACCTTTGCGGGAAATAATAGATGAATTAGCTCCTATGCATGTTGGAATTATTGGGACGAATCAATTAGTTAACTGCTTACTTAACGATTTGACAAGCGGAGGTTTGCTATTTAATTTTAATATTGTAATTACAGACAGAACATTAAATCTTAGCAAAATTACCGAAAACAGTACTGTAAATATTACAAATTACACAAATCTATCAGACCCACTATATATGAATTCGTTTATTGATAAAAGTGATTTTATTATTGCATCGAGTAATTATAGTGACCATTATCTATTCGAACAAGTAAATGAATTATGTATCGAAAAGAATAAAAAGTGGCTTAGAATAATGATAGACGGTGATTATTCAGAAATCGGACCATTATTTATTCCTAATAAAACATGTTGCTATTTTTGTTTGCGTACTAGAGAAACTTCTAACATGAGTGAAGATAAATATATATTTGATAATTTATATGAAGATAGTAAGTTGCATGAAGATTTACGGGAAAAATCAGTAGGATTATATTCAACACATTATATAAGTTCATTATCTTCTGCCATTGCATGTTCTGAAATGATGAAGTTACTGGCAGATCTAAAATGCAATTTGTTGAACCAAGTCATACGTGTGAATTGCATTGACTTTGAAGTTCAAAAGGATACAATTTTTAGGTACCATATGTGTCCTGTCTGTTCGGAAAGGTTGTGAGTCTACATGAAAAGTAAAAGTATGTTTAATTCCGATATGGAAATCAAGAAAACTTTAGAAGAAATGGAGCGAATTTATTCCAATAAATATGGTTTAGCTAATAAAAGCATCGTGCATGATTTGAATCACATAAGCGTACCACTTGTTTCAAATAGATATATGATTGGTAATGTAATTCCGTTGTTTTACGCACAAGTTAAGAATGTGCATTTCAGTACGTGGGATGGTGGAGGAGCGGCATTAACCCGTGAAAAAAGCAAAGTAAAAGCCTATGGTGAATTTATTGAAAGATATTGTGGAAATAATATTAGAAATGATCATGATGCAGATATTATTTATGATTCTTATAACCACCTAAAAACAAAGCAAGAATGTCTTGATTTCAATGAACTGATACATTTTGAAGATTATTTATATGATGAATTAGAGTTTCCGTACGAACGCTATTTCACACATAGCCCTATTTCATGGGTTAAGGGAAAGGACTTACTTAATGGAAGGGATATTTGGTTGCCGGCACAAAAAGTATTTTTAGGCATAGAACTTCTTCGGGGAGAACAATCTCATATCTCATGGATGTCTACTGGACTCGCTTGTGGTGGGGACTATTATCAAGCCGCTATTAGTGCTTTATATGAAGTGGTAGAGCGTGACTCTTTTATGCTAACATGGCTGTTGAAGCTTACGGGCGTTCGCATTGTAATAGATAATATTCGTAGTCTTGCTCTTACTAATCTCTATAATCATATATGTAAGCATTTAGTAGGAGAAGATCATTTGTTTATTTATGATATAAGTAGAACAGAAGGTATTTATACTGTGTTGACTTTTATTAGGAATGATAATCCGGATTCGTTTGGGCTTATTGTTTCAGCAGCTTCGCATGTAAACGCAGAGATAGCTCTACTCAAGTCTCTTGAAGAATTATGCCAAACGCAGGCATTTGCCTACGGAAAATTAATAGGGGACGAAAAAAGGACATGCCAGACTCTAAAAGAGCATGAAGTTACAGATTTACACAAGCACACATTATATTATAGTACTGGACGACGCAGTCATGAAATTGATTTTATTTCAGCATCAAATTGTCATGTTAAGCTTAGCGACATGAAAGATTTTTTTAAGGGTTCGGATGAGGAAATTATGGGATACTTAGTAGAGTTATTTAGACAGAAAAATCAACCAATATTTACTGCAGATATTACTCGACATGAAATACGCGAATGTGGTTTTCGTGTTGTGAGAGCAATTATAAGTGGATATAATGATTTGGAGTATTCACATAAGTTTAGACAACTAAAAAATAGAAGACTAAAAGAGTATCAAAAAAAATATAATGCTCAAATAAATAGCGCTCCTCATCCATTTCCATAAACATATTAGAAAGGATATAATGATATGAGTAAAATTCCTAAGTGTAGCTTTGCCATGGAGTATCACGAAAATACCAAAGTTTTATCAGAACCTCGACCCTTTGATTTCCGAACCCAGTGCAAGATATACCCTAGCTCAAAAACTATTAAGTTTGATAAGATTGATTGTTCTGATGAAGAACAGAATAAAAGTGACTTTATACGAACACTATTATCGCGTAAAAGTACAAGGACCTTTGCCAAGGACAGTATTGGACTTCAGGACCTTTCTAAATTATTGACACTAAGCTTTGGTTTGCGTGGTATTAACCTTTCAGGCATGAGTTTACGTACATATGCTAGTGCAGGTGGACGCTATCCTATAGAGGTATATCCGGTTATCTTACGCTCGGATGATATAGAACTTGGAATCTACCATTACAATGTTATTGAAAACTCATTGGAGCTTATTAAGACGGGGGATTACAATGATCAAATTCATGAATTTTACAAAAATCAACCATTTGTATTGAATGCCCCATGTATAATTTTCTTTTCCATGGTTTTTGAAAGAAGCATGGAAAAATATGGAGAAAGGGGTTATAGATTTATTTTCCTTGATGCTGGTCATATGAGCCAAAATTTATATCTGACAGCAGAATATCTGGACTTAGGTGTAGTGGCTCTTGGAGCGGGAATGAATAGCGATGATGAAATCGACAATCTAATAGGCCTTGTTCATGAAGTTGAAAATGTTTTTTATGGTTTCGCAGTAGGACCGTCTCATTTTGTCAAAGATTAAACCTCTTTATTGAAAGTGGTAATTGGACCAGTAAGGCTTATACTGACAGAACATTATGATGCCACATTAATTCTTAAGTATCATAAGCTGATTGTTTATTGTTTAATGCAAGAAACAGTTAGGCTATTTGATAACAATTTTTAGTAGGAAAGGAGGTGAAAAAAATGGGACCTATTATTGACCTTATATGGTCTGTCGAAGAAGATAAAATCACTCCGTTATCTACTCCTTCTGATGATATAGAAGACGGCGGTGGCGGTGGCGGCGGCGGTTGTGGTGGTTGTGGTGCTTGTATAGCTTGTTGTTGTTCTGTACCTTCCATTATTACTAAGTGGTTGTGTAATTAAACTTGTTAGATATGTTTATCAGTCAAAAAACAGAGCTGAAGTTTATTAGTACATAACAAAAGTGCCATAAGATTTGTAATGGATCAGCAAATGGGAGGGAGTCTACATAGATAAATTACAATTTGTCTATTAGATTCTTCTCCATTTGTATTCAAAAATTATTTGTAATACCACTTATAGATTAAAAATTGACATCAATTCATTGGTAGTGTCAATGGATTGAGTATCTTGCATATTTTGATATAGAATCTAGAAATGGTTAAGTTCATAAATAGTAATAGTTATCGTTATACTATTCTAAAATAATGCAAAGGATGGTGTTTTATTATATATATTGCAGAATATTTATTGAATATTTTATTGCTTTTTATATTTATATGGATTTTCATATTTTCGACTGTACTTATTCATGAAATGGGTCATGCTATTATGTACATCATATTCTTTCGTGACAAAAACTGGAATATTGCGATTGGAAAAGGTATACCTATTATCAAACTTAAAAAATTTACTGTTAGAGTTCTTCCGGCAACTGGATTTTTCAACTGTACACCCAAATATAAAGGCTCCAAGTTTCAGTACATTATGATGTTTCTCGGTGGACCATTGGCAAATTTGCTTTCTATTGCTTTACTGATTTTTTTATCACATATCATTAAAGCTAACGAACCAACATTAGGACAACAAAATTTTGCTTGGTTTTTAAGGTTTGCTTTTTGGGCGCATGTATTTCAATTTATTTTCACTGCGATTCCGATGAAATATTCGTTTGGGCCTTACAAAGGTTATATTAGCGATGGAATGAGAATCTTAAAAAAGGCAAGAGAAAAGAGCAATAGTTGAAAATGGCTGTTTAACAAAAATAAAAGTGCGAGGGTATCACAGTGTTAATTTTTAACAATTTATTAATAAACAAAAACTCGGATAAATTTCAACCTTTTCTGCTTAACTTGCTTTCGGGTAGGAGAAGGTTGCTTAACAATCAAGAAATCGTATTAATAAGAAGTATGGCTAATAAGGATGGGATAATATCTTTCGATGAAGCTGAAGCTGGGTTATACAATAAGCTAATTAGTGAGAATCAGTTTCTAACAGATGATAGACGTAGGTTCTTAGAGGATAGATTAATTGAGGAGGGGTATTTTAATATAAAAAATAAGTATGCTGAAGATTATAGATTTTCTATAGAATTGACAAGAGCGTGCAACATGAGCTGTTCTTATTGTTATGTACAGTCACGCTTGAATAGTGATCCAAGTATGACAAAAGACCATGTTGATGCTATCTATGAATTCTATCGTACCTATGCTGATGATCAAAACAAAATTTCTGAAATTCCATATATAAGGATAACTGGCGGAGAACCATTGATAAACAAAGATACTGTTGATTTGATAAATTACATTGCTTTAAAATGGGAGAAGTCAAAACTCTTGTTATTTACTAACGGTGTAAATCTATTGAAATATTACGATGATCTTCCTCTTTCAAGATTTGAAGAGATTCATGTTTCAATAGATGGGATAAAG
>DCPV01000260.1:7723-11653 GCA_002323775.1 Firmicutes bacterium UBA1535
GAATCGTCGTTATTCAAGTGTAAAATCTGATAATAGAATATATGATGAAATAATCTCCGGTGTGCAAAAATTATTAATAGACGGGGTAAATGTAAAAATCAAAACAGTTTTGGACAAAACAAATTATAGAGGATTTGAAGAATTTAAAAAATTTTTAGAAGAAAATGATATTTCGAACTCACCCAATTATGAGCATCTTTCAGGGATAACGCTTGATTATCAAAATTCATTAGATATATCGGAAGAATTGAACAATAAATATGATATTCGAAAAATACAAACTTATATGGAAGGTTTTAACATGGCTCTATCCACATTCCCAAGCTATTCGCCATTTTTTAACGTTCTTAATAGACCTAAAAACGAGCCTTATATACCAAAATTTCAAAGATGTAACAGTAACTTTCTCTCAAAGTATTATTTTTCCTCTAATGGAAAAGTGTATTTTTGTGACTGCATTCATGAAAGTGATGGTGTAGTTGGCACTTATTACCCTAATATTAGCATTGATGAGACTGCTGTATCCAATCTTCTAAACCGTAGTGTTATGAGTAATGAAAGATGTAAAAATTGTGCATATAAATTTGTATGTTTAGGTGGTTGTCCAATATCTGCTAGGACAAAAAATACAGAAATGGCATGTGGAATCTATGGAGATGAGGATATACTTGATAATTTAGAATATAATTACCATTGGATACAGTAATATAAGTCTAAAGAAACATAGAAATTGAGAGATTTGAAATGAAATTTATAAAAAACCTAATAATTACTGAAACTGGCGATAAATCTCTCCTTTTAATGGTCTTATAGATAGCATAGATTAGTCAGCTTTAGATATAATTACTAAATGGTGTAAATGTGATGAGATTGCACCAGTTGGCAATCTTTAAGAAATTTTATTTGGAAAACTAAAAATCACGAGGGTATTTATGCAACAGTCACGAGAAGATGATAGGGAAAAAAAGAAATTGTGTGCTATACGTAAAAAACAAGTTAAACTCAACGCTTATGATGTCAATATAACGTTTGTAATGACTTATGACTGTAATTTCCGATGTCCATATTGTTTTTAGAACTCTCCAGGCGATGGTAATGGTGATTTTAAATTTCCAGGATCTTCTTCAAAAAAGAATATAATGTATCTCGACTTAATTGACGCCTCTTTTATCTTAGTAGAAGACTCTCTGAAGCTTATTGGTTTGTTTTGTGGGTCCCATTATTACCAAAAAATATGTCAGCTATTGAGTATATAATTTATAAAGAACCTGACAAGATATATAATATTACTACAAATTGTTATTATCTTGATGAATTTCTTTATCTGTTATCAAAAATATACTTTATATATTATGATTAATTTAGACGGCGATAAAGATACATATGATAGCCGTAGGTTTTTAGCTAATGGTAGACCTACATTTAGGAAAATCATAACTAATTGTGGAATACTTTAAGAATGGAATTCACGGTCAAAGTATCTAAAAAATTACAGAGTGCAAAGAATGTAAATATTTATTAATATTCGGATGAGGTTGCCCTTTATCTTTAAATAATTATAGTGACTTATTTAAGCCAGAATGTTTCATTATTAAAAATCATATACAAAATATATTACCAATGTTTATTGCAGTCCAAAAGTAATACAATTTAAATAAGGATTAAAGTTATGTAAATTGTAAATATATCATTAAACTCAGTTTTTATAAAGTAAGTAAGAAAGTTAGCTGTCTCACTGAAAAAAGGATATGTAAAAATCTAATGTTGGATCGCTACTTAAAAACAATATCTTGTTTTTAGATTGTAAGTTAATAGATAAATTAATGGGGATATTAGCTATACAAATAATTTAAACGCATGATATTGAATAATTCTATTAGGTGACATTAATGAAAATATTTTTTTTCTGTAAGAAGTACTTGTTATCACATAAATATACCATTGTAGCTTTTATAACACTAACACTATTGTCCTCTGCCATAGGCATTATATCTCCTTATATTATAGGAAATTTTTTAGATAATCTAGTTATTGGTGCCGATAAAAGCATTATTATTTATTTTTGTTTGATTTTCGGTGGTTTAAGTATGCTTAAAATACTCAAGGATTATATAACTTCCATTATGTATACAAAGATGCAAACTCAGATGGGTTATGATTTAAATATTACTGTAATTAAACATATCCAAAGTATGTCTATGTCATTTATTAATAAAAATAACGGAATGTATTTGAATCAACGTTTAAACGGTGATTCTTATAACCTTATTACTTTTTGCTTAACAACACTACAGAGTATAATAACAAACATTATACTATTCATTATTCCCTTTGTGATATTATTAGTTATTAACTGGTTTATTACAACACTGATGATTGGATTTATTTTAGTGTATATAATTCTTTACCTAACTTTTAAGAAATCACTTTATAAAGCAGGATTTAACTTTAGAGAGAGTCAAGCAAAATTTTTGTCGAAGTTATACGAACAGATAAAATACATCAAACTTATAAAGATTAATTCTATTCAATTTGAGTTGAATAAAAGAGTAGAAGATAGCTTTAAAGATTATAAAACAACAGCTATACACAGTCAGAAAGCAAATTTCGTGTATTCAAGCATGGATGGTATTATAGCGTCAATTGCTAGGATAACTTTATTTGTGATTGGTGGTTTACAAATACTTAATGGAAATTTTACTGTTGGTATGTTTACTATATTTAGCAGTTACTTCAGTATGATGTTTGGTTCAATTAGATATTTCTTTGGTTTAGGGGCTACATATCAAAATGCTATGAGTTCTTATAATAGAATTAAAGATATCTTAAATTGTATAAACGAGAACAATGGAGATAAGGTTGTTGATAGCATAGATAGGATTGAGTTACTGGATATAAAGTTTAGTTATAATACTTTACCAAACAACAATTATTCATGTGATTTGAGTAACTTTAATAAAGAACAGGAAACGATTATAGTGGATAAGACGTTTGATAAAACACAAGTCAAAGTGAAAAATATAATTGACTCATTTAACGCAAAATTTTCAAAAGGGAATATGTATGCAGTAACTGGAGCTAATGGAGCAGGTAAGTCTACGATTATTAGTTTGATAATGGGGCTTTACATTCATGAGTATGATGGGAAAATTAAATATGATGATATATGTATTCGTGAAATAGATATGGTTACAACTAGAAAAAGGTTAATTGGATTAGCAGAACAAGAGCCATTGCTAATCAATGACAGTATTAGATATAACCTTGATTATAATGACGACGCTAATATAAATGGAATTGACTTATTGAATAATACTAATAATATGTGTGAGAAAAGCAAAACTGTTTCACTAGATGAATGTATAGAAATTTTGAATATGGGGAGTTTCATTAAGCAAAATAGATTTTCGTTCATCATTGACGAAAAGAATACCAATATATCTGGAGGGGAAAAACAAAAGATATCCATCTTAAAAGTTCTATATAAAAACCCTACAGTTATGATTTTTGATGAACCAACTTCAGCTTTAGATATGAATACAACTAGGAAGTTCATTAATTACTTACAGAAAATAAAGAGCGATAAAATTATCATCATTGTAACACATGACGAATATGTTAAAGATTGCTGTGATGAGATTATGCAAATATGATTATTAGTTGTTTATATTTGGAAAAATTAAATAATTAATTAGTTATTCTACTATATTATCTGTATTCGCTTTAATAATTAGCTTAAAGTAACACTGTTCAATACAAATATTCTTAATAATCATAGCTTAAATGAGATAAATAATGACCAACCAGATACTAAAACAAAAAAATATCTTGACAAAATAAAACTATTATAATAGTTTTATTTTGTCAAGATATTTTTCCTTACATCGGTTAAATAAAAAATTTGTCATTGAGACTGTATAAAGTTTCGTG
>DCPV01000311.1:0-461 GCA_002323775.1 Firmicutes bacterium UBA1535
ATATTTATGGATATAATTGGGCTCCAGATGTTGCCCCAAGGTTTCAACTTGCTCCTATGGGATACAGAGGATATATAGAAGCACGACCTGTTGAAAAATCTAACTAATTTTAAAAAAGCTCAGACTTGAAAACTGAGCTTTTTTTCTTTGAACAATCTTAATGTTCATTCGCTTTAGCAGATATACCAGCAAATTTATCGTAGCTAATATTTACTTTTACTAACTTCCATAATATAAATATCTAAAAATAATTATATTAAAAAGCTTGTCTTTCGCAATCTTCTGCTATTCTTAACAATTTTACGATTGCTTCTCTGTTTTCTTTTATGGATAAGTCAGTAGATGTTTTTAGCTCAAATGATTTTTGCCAAGATTCATATACTGTTTTATAAAGGTTGCTAAGTTTTGTTAAATTATATTTATCAAAAAATTTCCAAGCATACCATTTTAACGCTGCATAT
>DCPV01000311.1:527-3025 GCA_002323775.1 Firmicutes bacterium UBA1535
TTTAACGCTGCATATGTACCTAAGTAATACTCTAAATTCCATGAAATATTAGGGTCAAAATCACCTTCAAAGGAATTAATTAAAACAGGATAAACTTCCAATCCTTTTTTATTATCACACCACTCCTCCCCGTTCAAGTGAGATTTTGCTAGTTTTAAAGTATCAGATATGATATTATCTTGTGATTTATTATTTATGCCGGTTATTGTCAAGACATTTAAAATTGGAATCTCGCATTTACCTAAGCTTAAATAATCCATCTCACCCTCTGTACCCCTTATCGAAAGAGTTGTATACTTTTGCTTTTCATCATCATAACCGATAATTAGTCCCCATTCAGGAATACCTATATCCCAAGAAATTGCAGCAATACCATTATCAATGGATTTTTTAATCATTTCAGTCGCAGCAAGGCGTCGTTCCTCCTCTACACCATCCTGTCCCCATAAGCGTTCAATATAGTCACAAGTAACTCCACCGCTCTCTACCCAATTCTTCTGCTGGTTAAACGCCCATATACTCGTAGCACTTGGACAAAGATCAGGAGCTGCCCACATACGAAAAGCAAATCCACTGGTAGCAATAATATCTTCAAAATAATCGCTATATGGACTGTTTTTCACAGCTGTAGCCAAAGATTTCGCAAAGGAGAATAGATATCCAGTGCTATCGTAAACCCCATCCCATGTTACATTTAATTTTTTCATTTAATACTAATTCCTCCTTATTGGTATATATATTTTTTCAGAAAACGCACGACTTTGTTCAATATAACTTTCGAACTCATATCCGCCCGTTCGCTCATACTCGCTGTTAGGGAGCCATACCTTGTTGATATAGTCCCATGTACAATGAATGTTATTAACAAAACCAGCATGTGAAGACTGTGGTGTTTGGAATACTGCATATTTTCCGCCATTTATATAAATTTTCAGTGTATCTGACAAATCTCCCTTTGCCTCATCAGTACACACACCAATGTAATAATTAAGCCTGTTTTTTTCTTTATTCCAGATATTAACTCCGAAATCCTCGCAAATTCTGCCACCTGACAATTTCAAGGATAATTTTTTAGCATTATATTTATTCCAAAAATTCGGAGGATATTCCTCGTCACTTTCATAAACTGTAAGTGAAAAGGCTTCAATATTAATAATTTCAGGCTCAATTTTAAATGGCATAACTTCAAAATTCAATGGTTCATAAAGTTTTAGGCTGTTTTTGGAAAGTTTATATTCTTTTGGTAGTATATTATGTTCAGCCTTAAAAGCTCGAATAAAATTTTCCTTTGAATTAAAACCGTAAGCAAAAGCAATTTCAGAAATATATTCTTCATTGTCACATATTAATTTTGCTATCTCACTTATCCGTCGTTTTCTGATATAATCGACAGGAGTAAGACCAGTAAGCTCCTTAAATATGCGTAAAAAGTGATACTGAGAATATCCACATGCTTTTGCACAAGCAGATAAGTCAATTTCATTTTTTAAATTTTCTTCTATGTATTCCACAGCTTTTGCAATATACTCTTTATAAACCATAAAAACACCACCTGAATAAATTATACAACATTATTAAATTATAGAATTGATAAAAATTGCTGTTGTTATATTTTTTAATGCAAATTTTTTCTTAAATAGGCTATACTTTCATTATCCTCGCCTATGGTTTTCAGCTTCATATCCGAGTACTGAGTATACAATTCCTTTTCCACAATATACAGAATTTGATGTAAATTCAGGGTCTGAAGAACTGTCGTAGTTATATTTTTTTATTATCTCATCTGTGTTGTGACAAACATCGTATCCATCGAACAAAAATGAAATATTTCCTTTACCTTTACTAAAAGATAGCAAGTCCTTTGCGTAATTCATGGAGGATGCAACTGGAATTCTTCCGTTTATTATAGAATTATTTCCTATGGTAATAGGTGCATCGAAAGTTCCGTACATTTTAGTAATATCATTCATTACCCTTCCACATAAATCTTGATTTACTGTAATTTTAAACTTATAGTAAGGCTCTAACAGTATATTTTCTGTGCTTTCAAGTCCTTGCCTTATAGCTCTTGTAACTGCTTGAGCAAAGTCACCTCCAACAGTATACTCTTGGTAAGCGGAACCCTTTATTAGTTCAAAGTGTATATCTGTTACAAGAGAGCCTGTTAAAATTCCTTTTTTGCATGCAGGATTAATTAACTTTAATATTGTTTTTTGCCACCTATAATGAAGTATATCATGATTTAAGCTACTTGAATAAGTTATACCAGAATTTCTTTTTGCTGGAATCATCCTTAATTTTACCTCAGCATAGTGTCTGTATGGTTCAAAATGACCAAAGCCTGTTGTTTCAGTCTTTATTGTTTCTTTATACAATACTTCTGGTTCTTCAAAATCAACTTGTAAATTAAATCTCTCTAATACCTGATGATTTAGAACCTCAAGCTGTATAACACCCATTACATTAATTTGGAGTTGTCCCAAGGTGCTATTCCATTC
>DCPV01000311.1:3063-12235 GCA_002323775.1 Firmicutes bacterium UBA1535
CCATTCTACTCCTAAAGAAGGATCCTCCGCATTAAGAATCTGAAAAATATTTAACACTTCTTTTGGGTTGAGAGCTGGAGCATATTTTACTATGGATTGAAGGACGGGTTTAATAGAAAAATCAATATAATCCTCGCATTTTCCTAATCCTTCTCCAACATAAGAATTATTTATACCCACTAGAACACCATATTCACCAGCAGAAATAGAAGAAACAGACGAAAGATAATTTCCATTACTTACTTTTATTTGATTAATTTTTTCTTGGGTAACTTCAATATCTTCAGATGCTCTGTGATAAATTATATCTCTCGTTTTTACAGTACCAGAATTTACTTTAATATATGTTAGTTTATTATTATTCTCATCATGCTTTATTTTGTAAACCAATGCTCCAAATTCATCATCGCTAGAATAATTTGTATAAACAAATGAATTTATAAAATCAAGTAGGTTGCCTATACCAATATTTTTAAGCCCTGAACCACACAGGCATGGAAATATACCGCAGGATAAAAATTGTTTTTTTAGACTTTCTTTAAGCTCTGTATATGATATGTTTTCATCATTTAGATATTTTTCTAAAAGTACATCATCACGCTCTGATAAAAATTCTGTTACCTCGCTGTGAAAACTTCTATCATCAAATAGAGTAATAACAGATGAAAAGTCTTCATGGGTACTTGGTTTCGAAAAAATACATAAGTCTTTTGTAAGATTGACAACTATATCTTCACATATTTTATTAAAGTTTGCCCCTTGCCTATCGAGCTTGTTAATAAAAAATATTGTGGGAATACCATATTGTCTAAGCAATTTCCATACGGTTTCTGTATGTCCTTGTATACCCTCTACAGCAGACAGAATTATTACTGCACAATCTAGTATTTTTAAGGCTCGTTCCATTTCTGAGGAAAAATCTGCATGCCCAGGGGTATCGATTATATGTATTGTCGAATCCTTATATCTAAAAGATGCTTGATCTGAAAAAACAGTAATTCCTCGTTCTTTTTCAATAGAATGGTAATCAAGGACTGTATTTTTGGAATCAACTCTCCCTGCTTGCTTGATAGTATTTGTAATATAAAGCATTTGTTCTGTTAAGGTAGTCTTGCCCGCATCAACATGAGCAACAATACCTATTGTTTTATTCATAAATTACCTCTAAATTTCAATTTGTCTATGCCATACTTTTTAGTTTATTATAATGTTTTATAGATAATCTTGTCAATTATAAATTATCTACTAATTTTTATGTTTTAGATATTTTATGATAGTAATTTTTATATAAGGTTGTACAATAATATTCATAAACTCACAATTTTGCAGTTGCACATCTTGTTTTATTATGGTAGAATTTTCATATTAATATTACCGAGCAAAATATTTTTGGTATAGTAGTAGTTAAATTTTATGCTCGATGAGAAAATTTATATTAGGCGGTGAGCTTGTGAAAATAGCAGCTATTCAATTAAATGCAAATTTTGCGAATATAAAATCAAATTTGATACAGTCTGAAAAATATGTCAGGCAGGCAGCTTTGTCAGGTGCTGAACTCATTTTGTTACCTGAATTTTTCACATCAGCCATAGGTTTTTCTGAGCAAATGCTGAATGTTGCTATACAGAGCAAGTATGTACAGGAATGGCTAAAAAAATTAGCATCTGAATACAAGGTGATTATAGGAGGATCTTATATTGCTTTTGACGGAAAAGACGCATTTAATTTATTTAATCTTGTCTTTCCGAGCGGAGAAATCTTTGAACACAAAAAGGACATTCCGACGCAATTTGAAAACTGCTATTATACAAACGGAGATGAAAATAATGTGTTGGTTACACCGATTGGAAGCTTTGGAGTCGCTTTGTGTTGGGAAATGATTCGGTATGATACTTTAAAGCGGATTGCTGGCAAGGTTGACCTTGTTTTGTCTGGTTCCTGCTGGTGGGATTTACCAATAGATGCACCACCTGAAAGAGAATCACTGCGTCAATATAATCAAAACCTTGCACTTGAAACACCTGTCACATTTGCAAAATTATTAGATGTGCCGATTATTCATGCAAATCATTGCGGTAAAGTGCAGGCATATAATTTTCCAATGGCTGATAAAATACAAACAAGACAATTTGTAGGTGCAGCTCAAATTGTAGATGCTAACGGTCATGTGCTAACAAGAAAACACTTTTTCGAAGGCGAAGGCTTTGTGATTTCAGAAGTTTTATTGGATGTTAATACTCCAAAAAGGTCGATTAATTTCCCCTCGAAGTATTGGATTCCTGATTTGCCAAGTTCTTATATACAAGCATGGGAAATAATAAACCCACAAGGAAAGCAATATTATGAAACTGTTGCACGACCATACTACAAAAGCCTGAAGTTATAGTAATTATCTTTTACATTTGATAAACAAATTTGTATTTTACCTAGGAGGTACATAGTATGAGATTATTTCATGTTAGTGAAGAAGCAAATATATGTAAATTCGAACCGAGAATACCAGATAGAGATGATTTGGATAAGAAAATTGGATTGGTTTGGGCTATTGATGAATCACGTCTGCCTAACTTTTTAACACCAAGAAATTGTCCTAGAGTTACTTATCATGTTGGCAAAGATACAAATGAAATCGACATGAAGAAATTCTTTTCATCACCTACCATGACTCATACAGTTATAATTGAAAGCAAGTGGTTTAAAATTATGAAATCAACAACATTATATTTGTACGAATTTAATACTGATGATTTTGTCCTTCAAGATAATATAGCTGGATATTATATAGCAAAATCAATACAGATACCCAAAGCAATATATGAGCTAAATGATTTGTTTTCGGAGTTGATTAATCGAAACGTTGAAATTAGAATTGTAGATAATCTTTGGAAAATTGCTGATGAAGTGAAAGACTCTACATTGAATTGGTCTTTGTGTAGAATGGGCTTTGCTCAGCCAAGGCTATAAACATTCTCAATACACAATAATTAAATTAAAAGCAGTGGTCTCTCCTGTATAATTGCTGTTATCAGAGTTACTACTGCTTTTATAATCTATAAATTCCAACAATGATTAAGTGGTCCGTTCCCATGTCCGAGCGAAAGACCGAATTTTAATGCACCTGTTATATAAACCTTGGCTTTTATGATAGCATGCGGTAAATCAAGCCCCTCAGCCAACCCACAGGCTATTGCTGAAGAAAGCGTACAACCTGTTCCATGAGTGTTTTTCGTATCAATTCGTTTACCCTCAAACCAGTGTACTGAACCATTTTCTACAAGCACATCATCACAATAATTTTCCAGATGGCCTCCCTTAATCAACACGGAAACACCATAATTATTGTGCAAAACATTTGCTACATGCTCCATATCGTTCTTGTTAATAATTTCTATACCTGATAATGCAATAGCCTCTGGGATATTTGGCGTAATTACCGTTACAAGAGGAAAAATATTCTCACATAAAGCCTTTAAAGCATCCTTATTTCTTATCAGCTTGCCACCACTTGTAGCCACCATAACAGGGTCAAGAACTATGTTTTTAGCTCTATACTTTCGCAAACTATTTGAAATAGCATTAATAATAGCAACATTAGAAACCATTCCTATTTTTACAGAGTCAGGATAGATATCATTAAAAATCGCATCTATTTGCTGTGAAACAAATTCAGCACTAGTTTCCTCAACTGCAAAAACTCCAGTTGTATTCTGTGCAGTTAGTGCAGTAATCACCGTCATAGCATACATTTTATGAGCAGTAATGGTCTTAATATCTGCTTGAATTCCTGCTCCACCACTGCTGTCTGAGCCTGCAATTGACAAAATCTTTTTCATTGCTTCACCAATTCCTTTGTTAGTTTTTTTAGCTCACTTGCTGAAAATCGCTTATCTTTTTCAGCTAAAATTGCAGAAATAACTGCAATTCCGTATATGTTATTTCCTTTTAGCTCCAAAACCCGAGCTTTAGAAATTCCACCGATAGCCACAACAGGAATACTAACGCTATCACAAACCGCTCTTAATTGCTTGTGAGTAATAACGCTCACATCATCCTTACTTGATGTTGGAAATACCGACCCACAACCTATATAATCAGCGCCTTCAAGCTCTGCAAGTTGTGCAGTTTCAACTGTTTTAGCGGAAACACCAATAATTTTATCTTTCCCTAAAATTTGTCTTGCACTAGATACACTACCGTCGCTTTGTCCAATATGTACGCCATAAGCATCACATTCCTTGGCAATTTGAACATTATCATTAATTATCAGCGGAATGTTGTATTTGTCCGTGATTTTTTTCAAAGACAACGCACTTTTTAAAAATTCATCATAGGACAAATCCTTTTCACGCAGTTGAATAAGTGTAACACCGCCTAGAATAGCTTGCTCAACTTGTTCCTCAAGTGTTTCACCATTTTGCCAATGACGGTCGGTTACAAGATACAATTCAAGTGACTTTTTTAATAATTCTCTATTTATTATACTCAATTTTACTCTCCTTTTTAAGAGTCAAATCATTAATTTTGCTAAGCTCATCAATCAGTTGAACCCTCATACTGCCAGTTCCTAAATTAGATGTTGCTTTATACGCACGCTCGCCGCAAATTCCCATAACAGCAACACTTGCGACCATTGCATCAAAAGCATCTCCAGAACACAAAAACGCAGCTGAAACAGCAGTAAGCATACAGCCTGTGCCTGTGATATCCGCCATTTGAGCTACACCGTTAGATATTACTGCATATTTACTTTCAAATGCAATTACATCCTTTTCGCCAGTTACTGCAATGACTGCGCCTGTATTTTTACTAACTGTTAAAGCAATTTCAACTATTGAGGAAACTGTATTTCCAATGATTTTATCAGCCTCACTAACATCAACACCGCCAACCTTGGTTGAATAATCAAAAAGCGTCCTAATTTCAGAGAAATTCCCTCTAATAGCCGTGAACTTGATTTTTTCAAGAAAGAGCTTAACCGTATTTTTTCTAAACTCAGAAGCACCTACCCCTACAGGGTCAAGGATAACAGGTTTACCTAGCTTGTTTGCTGTTTGACCGGCAATAAGCATTGATTTGACCTTAGTCGAATTAAGTGTGCCAATATTAATAATAACCCCACTGCTAAGGGAAATTATATCCTCCATCTCATCTAGCTCATCTGCCATAATAGGTGAAGCGCCTACAGCAAGCAAGGCATTTGCACAATCATTTACTGTGACATAATTTGTCAGACAGTGAATGATAGGCTTTTTAGAACGTAAATTTTCAATAATTTTATTCATACTATCCCTCACAATCCTTATTAATTCTCAAATTCAACAGTTTCATTGTTGAGAATTTTATTAGTCGTACGCATTGCACACATTTTTCCGCACATTGAGCAGGAATGGCGTTCTGCCGGAGGCTTGCTCTCAAAATAAGACTTAGACTTTTCCGGGTCAATCGCTAGCTTGAACATTTCTTCCCAATCAATCCTCCTGCGGGCATCGCTCATTTTGTTGTCAATATCTCGTGCGTTTGGGATACCTTTAGCTATATCAGCCGCATGAGCAGCAATTTTTGAAGCAATTATCCCCTCTTTAACATCACTTATATCTGGTAGACGCAAATGTTCAGCCGGCGTAACATAGCATAGAAAATCTGCACCGTTAGCAGCTGCGATTGCACCTCCGATAGCTGAGGTAATATGGTCATACCCTGGAGCAATATCAGTGACAAGCGGACCAAGCACATAGAACGGTGCTCCATGGCAAAGTCTTTTTTGCAAAACCATATTTGCGGCAATTTCATTTATTGCCATATGTCCAGGTCCCTCGACCATAACTTGCACATTCTTTTCCCATGCTCTTTTTGTGAGATGTCCGAGTTCAATCAGCTCTGAAATCTGTGCCGCATGACTCGCATCGTAAATGCTTCCCGGTCTTAAGGCGTCACCTAAGCTAATTGTGACATCATATTTATAAAGAATATCCAAGATTTCATCGTAAAATTCGTAAAATGGGTTTTCGTTCCCTGTCATTTCCATCCATGCAAAAACAAGCGAGCCTCCCCGAGAAACTATATTAGTCATACGCTTTGTCTGCTTAAAATTCGAAATTGCATGCCTATTTATCCCAGCATGAATAGTCATGAAGTCAACACCCTCTTTAGCATGAGCTTCAATCACCTTGAGAAAATCTTTTGCCTTGATTTTCTTCAAATCCTTTTCTAAATAACCAATAGCATCATACATTGGAACAGTGCCGACCATAGCATGCGATTTCTCCAAAAGCTGTGTACGGAAAGTGTTGGTCTTACCATAATTACTCAAGTCCATAATTGCTTCCGCCCCGAATTTCAAGGCAAGGTTTACCTTTTCAAATTCATCCGTATAATCAGCGCAGTCGCCCGATACTCCAAGATTAACATTAATTTTAGTTTTCAAGCCCTCTCCAATTCCCTCTGGGCTTAGAGACTTATGATTTTTATTTGCAGGTATTGCAATCGTACCTTTTGCCACTCTATTGCGAATAATTTCTACATCGATGTTTTCCTTTTCTGCTACAATTTTCATTTCAGGAGTTATTATTCCTAACTTTCCTGCTTCCATTTGTGTACTGTAATTCATAATTTCCTCTTTTCTCTTAATTTTGCTTTTACTCTACTAATGCAAACAAGAGAAATTGCATTTTTCTTCTAAACATAAGAATAAGAAAAAAGCGTGCCACAACGTGACACGCTTTAAAATCAATGCGAATTCCCTACGTTGGCATTACCCAAATCAGGTACGGTCGAAGATTTTATCTTCCTCTCAGCCTGTAACACAAGCTCCCGAACGACTTTATTATAGCACCTATTTTTTTAGGTGTCAAGGGTAATGTTCATAGGATTATTTATTAAACAGCATTTAAGTCTCGTTTTTCAAAATATCTAAATGCTAAGCCTAATGCTATTAAGCTAAATACTAAACTTATTATAACAAATGAAACATTAAGATTTCCTGCCAATAAATCAGTTGCTTTGAAATACTTAAATGGGATGAGTATTTTAGTTAATGTTGACCAGTTAAAAATATCATATAAAACCGAAGCTATATATGTTATCAAAAATACTTTATAACTATTACTTATTCCTTTTTCAATTTTACTTGCAAATGCAGCTAAAAATATCGAAATAGTAAAAAATAATGTTCCTACTAATGTATTTGATATGGCAAATAAAATCATTTCTTTTGCAATTGTATTATCAATATCATAAATTATAAATGATATATAAGAAAAAATTAAATTCAATATGCAAAACATAAATAGATAAGTAAAAGCAGCCAAGATTTTATTAAATAGTATATATGAACGAGAACAAGGTTTTGTAAATACAAACTCATATGTTTCATCTATACTTTCTCTCGATACTGAATTTGAGCCTAAATTAATAGCATAAATTACAGTACATATAGTAACGAAATTTTCAAGTGTCGAATAAAATCCTCCGGAAGTTAACACATCTACATCGCCCATTCCGAACACTATCAATAGTACCTTAGGCATTTTTTCTAAAATAAGTGTCATTTCATTACCTGTTGCCTCTTTAACACCTAAAAACTTTGTCATGCCTACAACTAATAGAAATACTAATCCAATAGTCCAAAATATAAATGGTTTTAAACCAATTTTTAATTCATGTTTATATATATTCATAATGACCTCCATTTATTTTAAACTTTACAGCTTCTATATATACGATATATCTTCATTGCAATATTTTTTCATTGATAAAAGCATTGATGCAAGTACTAAAATAATTGCAAAAATAACTAATTTAGTATCAAAAGCCCCGCTATTAACAATATATGATGGATCAAAATATTTAAGTGGTGCAAAAAAGTACAAGTATTCCTTTTCCAGCAAGTTCATAAATGTTGATAATATTAAGGCAATAATTCCAACAGAGCTTGCTATAACTGAAACTGATCTGATTTTTCTAAACATGACGGAAATAAATATGCCAAATGACATAAAAACTATCTGAGTGAAAAAAGGTGCAAGCACTAACTGCAAGGTTTCAAAAGTAAATTTATAATTATCTTCTTTTATAAAAAATATTACTATTGTGCATAATATATAAATTAAATTACTCAAAACAAGAGCAGTTAGGCAGGTAAGCAGCTTACACATATAAATTTTAATCCTTTTTATAGGTTTAGTCAGAATAAAGTCCATACATTTATTTCTTTTCTCCCTTGAAAAAACATTAACTGAAATTGCGACAGCCATTATTGCTGACATTAAGCCTAAATATATAAAACTAAAGGCGTAAAATGGCTCAACACTAAATAAATTTTCTAAATTAATTCCTATCGCCGTCAAAAATTCCGGAGGGAAATTTTTAAATAATTCTATTAATTCCTCTCCTCCATCCTGAAAAACAGGATATACGCTTATCATAAAAATTAGTAAAACTATAATTATACTAAGTGTCCACCAAAACCAAGACTTCAGTATATTCTTAATTTCAAATAAATAAATATTCATTACATTTTCTCCTTTTCTTATTGATATAAAAATTCTATTTTACACATCTATTTTAAGAATAGTAATGCATAAATATTTCTTCTAATTCAGGGTCAGAAATATCAATATCTTTCAAACTATATTTTGCAATCTCCTTTAAAAGCAAATTACAATCACCTTTATAAATAAAGCTAATATGTTTGTCATTTACATTTATATCAGCAATCCCATCAAGGTTAATACTTGTATATTTTTCATTATCAGAAATAGCAAATGACACCTTTTTATATGAATTGCTTTGCAAATCGCTTATTTTTTGTGTTTGAATTATTCTTCCCTCTTTTATGATGGCAACTCTGTCGCAAATACGCTGCACCTCAGACAATATATGTGAAGAAAATAAAACTGTAGCCCCTTTATTATTCTCCTCAATAATAATATCAAAAAATTTCTTTTGTATAAGAGGGTCTAAGCCACTTGTAGGCTCATCTAAAACTATTAGCCTTGGACTGTGTAAAAGTCCCTGTATAATACCAACTTTCTTTTTATTGCCTAAGCTCATATTTTCAATTTTTTTACCTAAATCAAGCTCCAATTCATCAGCCAAATAATTAATTTTGTCAGAACAATCTTTTTTATAAAAGCTTGCAGAATAATTTAACAAATCTATAGCCTTCATATTG
>DCPV01000311.1:12365-39549 GCA_002323775.1 Firmicutes bacterium UBA1535
GATATTCATCAAGATTTCTTCTTTATTCTTTTCACAGTCTAAATCAAAAATTTTAGCTTCTCCACTTGTCTTATGTATCAGACCAAGCAAAGTTCTTATAGTAGTTGATTTTCCAGCTCCATTTGGACCAATAAATCCAAAAATCTCACCCTCCTCAACTCTTAAATCTAAATCAATTATACCTCTTGATTTTCCATAGCTTTTAGTAAGCTTGTTTGTTTCAATAGCATACATAATAATATCCTCCAATTAAAATTTTTTATAATTTGATTGAAAATCCTGCAAAGCTTTGTTCATTCGTTTTGTTTCATAATTAATACTTATTTTAAAGGCTGCAAAAAACATACATATGGCTATTATATTTGAAGCATACATAAGTAAATTGCACCAAGTACCAAACTCATCAAACCAATTAAAATATTCTACAAAAAATACCGTTAAGCAAATATTTATAACTGCCCAAATAGACATTCTTTTTATACTAGAATTGTGCTTTGAAAATATAACGCTCTGAAACAAGCCTAACAGTCCACACAGTGCTATCATCTGAATGATTGTTATAAAATCAATAGAACGATTTACAAATCCATATTTTGATACTGAAAAAAGCATATAATACATGATATAAAATACAAAATATATTGCACCGGTTGTCTTGCCCTCATACGCATGAACTAAAAATGTATAATACCAGTTTTTCATAAATTAAACCTCCTCTAATCGTATAAACCGAGTGTATTTTTAAGAAGCTGGGCATAATGTCTTGACACTATAAGTTTTTCATTATTATTTAAAGTCAATTCAACTCTGCTGTTAAGTAAGTTCTTTAAATTTCTAACATGCTGTAAATTTACTACTTGAGACTTGCCTATACGCAAAAATCCGAAATTAATAAACTTACTTTCAATTAACTGCAATGTTTCTGATGCTTCATACACACTATCAGTAGTATAAAAAAACACCTTGTTATCTACAGCATCAGCATATAAAATTTCCCTAGGAGTTAGCATCGTAACATTTCCATCTCTTTTGGCAGGCAGTTTAAGAGTTTGCTCCTTTAATATACTTAATATTTCAAGTATTTCATCATCAACACTTTTACACCTTAAAACTATCTCATTTTCCTCGCAGTCAATATGCTCAACAGTTATTTTCAAATCCATCACCTCGCATCTTTATTCAATTATACAAAGAAATCTATCAGTAAACAATAGCTGTATGCCAAGTTGCTAATAGATTTAGTTAAGTTACAATTTATAGCATTTATATTTATCTTTAATATAAAACCCTGCATCTAATGCAGAATTTAATTCATCCGTAGAGGATTCTTCTATGAAATATAAAAGCTCTTTTGGAGAGTCATATACATCATTTAACTTAGAAACCATATGGTTAATTAAAATACTTTCTATGTTCATGTTTTTAAATTCAGTTTCAATAAATAAACCAAATACTTCAGCATCGCTTTTTATACACTTTACAAAAATACACCCTCTTATCACTTCGTTTTCTATATAAGCAAAAATCTTAAACCATTTTATATCGTTTTTAAGATTTTTACTGTTATAATACATTTCCAAAGGTATGGCAAATTTATCATGAAATTTGCCATATTCATCAAAATCATCTAATGTTATTTCCTTTACTTTCTCATGACAGCACGCTCAATTTGTGCTTTTAAGTCCTTTTTTGAGCTTATTCTTGCAAAGCTTGCACTACTATCATTCTTGCTTAATTCCCATGCTAAATCAAGCAATTCATTAATATTTTCAATATCTTTTATTTTTATCATATTTATACCTCAATTAAAATAATTTATCATTATGCTCTAAATACATAACATACAATGCTATGTACTAATGTTTGCCTGCTATACCGCAGGTTTTTTATTAATTACTTTCAATCTCTTTATTTAGCTTATTATACAGCAAAGTGATTCCAAAGCAAATCAGTCCACCTAGCAACAAAGCTACTATTCTTGTTATTGAATTCTCTTGACCTAAATCAACAAAGATAAATTTTAACACCATAAGTATAGTAACTATTAATCCATACAATCTTAATGATTTCATTTTTATTTTAAAGCCTGCCACTATACTTAATAATGAAATTACCAAACCTGCTACACTCATTATCACTGATTCAATATTTACATTCCATACAGAACGCATTATTACCCAAGTCAATATAAAATATTTAAGTCCAATCCATCCACCTATAAAAGGCTTATCTTTATAATTGTCTATTAAATTCTTTGATTGCAATAATGCTACAGCTAAAACTGATAGAATAACTATCAACTGCTCATACCAAATGTCCGGCATAGTAATTAATTTTAAACCCGCAATATAAGCTATAGATGTAATTATATAAAACAGTATTATTGTAATATCTTGTGAAACTCCTTCGTTTTTAGTAAACCATCTAAATTTATCAGATTTCCAATCTTTCAAGTAACCTGAGCCAACTATGATACATAGTGCAATGCTTAAAAACATATAAGGCACTACTAGGTCTATGTAAGAACTAAGTATTGCTGAATTTCCTGCATATCTTGAGTGAGCAAATGCACCCATGGACATGTAAGGTATGTAATAAGCATTTATAGTATAGACCAGTAAACTGACTATTTTTAGAAATTTATTTACTAAATTTTTACTATTCGAATCATTATGTTTATATGTATCGTATACAACGAAAGTGATTGTAATTAATTGCAATACAGCATAAAATACTGATAATAATATAATATCTGAATTCCTGCCCATAATACATAATAATATAGAATCAATTATTGCTATTAAACTGATTAATAATTTATAGCTTTTATGATGGTTAAGCAGTTGAAAAATTAATAAAATTATACCAACTACCGATATTCCAGCTACAGTGTTAAACTTATACATATTATATATAATTGCAGAAACAACCTGTATTACTACATAATAAGTAATATTTATTCGTCTTACATTTTTAGTCCAAAATTCCAATATAATCATTTGTACTAGATTTATAGCAAAAAACCAAGCAAGGATTAATGATATATCTGCTCCAACTTGCGGACATACTTTGTTTAAAAACATAAGAGTTATTATACTCATAACGGCATTAATAAACAAATACCATAATTTATTTTTCCCAACTTTTTCCACTTTATAGTATAAATAATTAAATAATATGTACTCAATAAACATCATAATAAACAGAGCAATTTCTATGCTTTCTTTATCCAAACCACCTACAAGCAGTATTGCATAGCTAAGCATTGCCAATAATATACTTATTATTTTCTTTTCTTCATTTAGCCATTTATGACTTGTTATTATGAGAACTGATGCTATACTTGTTACATATAACATAAGCACAATGAATTCTATACTATTTTGTACAAGAGTTACTCCTAATAACAATGCTACTATACTGCCTATACAAGCTATGACAGTAGTAAAAAACATTTTTGTATACTTGTAAGACAATATAAAGAATATCGCCCAAATACCTATCAGGATTATAGCTGTTATATCACCTATAAAATGAAAAAATATATTGGCTGATAAAATACTAATAAATATAAGGCCTGCTCCTGTACCCAATACAAGAGAGGATATAGGATTTTTACTCTTATTTATCAAATAAAAGCCTAGTACAGTCAATAATATACCAATACTTGAAATTAAACCTAGTCTAACGGCATCCGATAGAGAACTCCATATTAAGCTTATAAAAGACCCTGCCCCTATAAATATTAATATAGCAGCTAATACTCCAATAAAATATTTACCTATTTCAGCTTCGCCTATTTTTTTCTTTAAAACCTTTTCCTGTTTTAAATCCTGTTCTAAAGAAGGAGAACTCTGCACTTCTTCTCGTTTTAATGTATAAGGGTTTTTCGTTAGATTATCATGTACAAGTTTAGCAGATTGTTCAAGCTTATTTTGCTGAGCTTGTGTTCCTAATACTTTTTGTTCCAGCTTTCTTACTTTTTCTTCTAATTCTAATACCCTTTGTTCTAAATCTCTTTGACTCTTATCTTCCATATTCTTCACCTCTTAAATAAATTAAAACAATTCATCTAATAATATGTAATATTTTATCTTATTATCATCTCTTTTTATGCCTAATTCTTCAAATAACAAATCTATATAATTTTTATTGCCTAAATTATGCTCTAAAGACCTGACACATAAAGCTATATCCTGCCATCTGTCTGCTATACCACAGTTTCCTAAATCTATAAATCCACTTACATTGTGGTTTTTAAAAAAAATATTTGGCAAGCAATAGTCACCGTGAGAAAATACCAAGTCTTGATTTGGTTTATTATCAACTAAAAATTTATAAAGATCTTCTACGTCCTTAAAACCATTTTCTGAAAATGTTTCAGGTTCACAGTCTTCAATATCAATCAAATTGTTATCTATTCTTATTCTGGCTAATTTAAGCTTGTTTTCTATATCATTTATATGAGGACATCCATTTGTGTCTACTTTCCATAAAATCTTTAGTCCCTCGGCAAGTAAATGCACTAACTCCTTAGGATTATCTAAATAGTATTTATCACATGACATAAAACCATCAATCTTAGACATAAGTAAATAATTATATCCGTCATGAGTAGAAAACTCTATTATTTTAGGAACAAGAAGCTTGTTTTGAAGCCATTTCATCATTGTAATTTCCATATTGGTATAGGAGTTTGCTAACTCTATTTTTAGTACCATGTCATTGTCAAAACACAAAATTTTTGAGCTTGAACAACCGATGTCATCCAAACTATATGGAATATTTTCAATATGCTTTCTAATATTATTGGGTAATTTTGTAAATAATTCGTTCATACTAACCTCTCAATAAATTTAATTAAATCATTTATAATTTTATATTCTAAAAATACAATCCTTTCCGCCGCACGCTATGCCCTCAATTAGCTCTGATTCAACTTTTTTACCACAAAGCTTGCTCCTCTGCTGACATTTTTTCAGGAAGAACTTCATACTCATAAAATAATTCCTTAGCTTTTTGTTCTCCTAACTACTCTTTTATACAACGAAAAATTTGATAAAACTTAAAAATCGCCATTTTATACTCCAAATTTTCAATATTAATCAGTTTTATTCATCTATAATATTTTGTATACAAAATTTTCTATCAAATTTATACACTCTTTACTGTCAATCAATTTATCTCTAATTGAGCTTAAACCATAATCATTTGAGGATAAAATAAGTGTATGATTTTTATTTTTTATATGCGACAAAACTGTTGAACAATTGCCATCTTTTTTACCATCAAATAATACTAAAGTATATTTTTATCAGCTTGTCTATTAAAATAATCGTCACAAAATTTATTCCACAAAATTTTATAGTCCACACTTGATACGAGCTTTAAATCATTTATAGTATGTATATTTCTTTTTCTTGCTTCTTCTACAAATCCCCAGATATATTCATCTGAGCTATCCTCATATGCGTAAATTTCTTCAATATTTAATGTCTTTGCTAAATAAAGTCTCGTATGTCCATCTAATATTATTAAATCATTTTCACTTTTCAATATAGGAATAATAAAATGTTCGCTGTTTTTAGCCCAGCTTGCTATATTGTTCATTTTTTCTGAGCTTATGTAAAATTGTGAGGGCTGAAGCTTATTGATATTAACTTTAAAAAGCTTTACATCATCATAATTTTTAATTAATTTTCCATCACTATCATAAAATTTAGATATATGCTTTGTATAAAATCTAAATTCCTCAATAATTTCTTCTATATTGTCATAATCGTGATAACACATTATTGCTGAATTAATATCCTTAATAAGAAACTGGCAAGGATATTTATCATCAATTAAAAATGCACCATGCTGCTTTAGCACTTCTTCATTAAACCTAATATCATCATATGTATTTATTCGTTGTATTTTCATTTTTTATAACCCTTTTTCACACTTTGTTAAAACAGGTCTATTATAGTTGTTATTATCAATTACTATACTGCTATTTTTAAAAGGCTCCCATTCTGCAATATATTTTTTCTGAATTGGTATATACTTATTTTTGTATTTATCCAAAAATTGTAATCCGTACTTTGGCACATCTCTAATTAAAGCTCTATTTAAAACTTCATCAAAATCAATATTAATAAAAATTTTATCATCTAAATAATCATTCAATGGACTTCTGAAAAGCAAAACTCCTTCTATAAGCACAACTGTATCACTATCAATGTTATAATTTATGTAATTTTCATATTTATCTGTATCTAAATTTAGACAGCAGATAGTTTTATTGATTGATTGATACGTTTTCAACGGTTCTAACAATTCGTTTATTAGTTGGTTATAATTGAAAGCATTATTATAATAAGCATCTATCGGATTATCGCCTTGACTTCTTATAGAAGATGGGTTATGAAAGTCATCAATATGTACTACAGTGTTTTTTATACCTACATGGCTAAGATATTTTGAAAAATAGTTAGTAAAAGTAGTTTTACCCGATGTATCTACACCATTTATGCCAATTATTTTTGATTTATTTTTTTTAATCAGCTCATTTTCTAAAGTATAGAATAACTCTGCCTGTATTATCTTATCTGCAATTTCTAAAGGATTCTCAGCTATAAATGTAGCTTTTGAAATATCGTTAATATCACCATAACCATAAGCAGCACCTATAGATACAATATTGTTATTTGCAGCAGCTTCAATATCAATCATTGTATCTCCAACAACTGCATTAAAATCTGAGGTATCTATGATTTGTTTTATACATTCTGATTTATTTATAAAGTTTTTAGAGCTGTATATATTTGTAAAATATTTACTAATTGATGTGGTTTCCAATACGAGATTAATATATTCTTCACTTCCATTTGAGCATATATTGAGTTTATATCCTCTTGAACTTAGTTCTTCAAGTAATTTAACTATATCAGGGAATAATACAGCAGTTTCTTTTACTAATCTATGTTCATTTTTTCTAAGGACTTTCTTTAAGCTATCAAAGTCAATGTTTTCATTTATAATTTCTCTTAAAAAATCATCAGTTGTTTTACCTATAAGAGAGCATAAAATTGACTCGTTAATTAACGGCAAATTAAACTCTTTTAAGCTTTCATTAACCGCATTTAATATAGTAGCTTTTGTCTGGTATAATGTACCGTCTAAGTCAAATATTATTTTTTTCATTTAATACTCCTGCCTTTAGTTTATTCGCTACATTCTAAAAACGGTTGATACATCATTATAGCGTGATTTTCTGTTATAAATTCCTCTGTTACTTTGTCATTCTTATCATATCTTTCTCTGTATAATGAGTTATGCCTAACATATCCGCCCCAAAATTCATGAGTTATATTATGATCTCTTTCAAAAATCTTGTAGCTAAATTCTGGTATGTTGTTTATTCTCCACTCGCCGATTAAATCTTCATCAGTAATTTTTAAAACCAGCTCATAAGTATCAGAAGTGTTATTTTTAATGATTAAATCTCTATAATTATAGAAGCAGGTTGCTCCACTACCGAAAGGTTGAGTTCTATTTGAATCCGGAAAAACATCATAGCTATGTCTATAACGTTCAACAATAGTCAATGGTGTATGTAATGTCATCCAATAAATTAAATTTGAAAGTTGGCACAATCCTCCGCCTAGTCCTGTGCCAACTTTCCCATAAAACAAAATCATTCCATCCTTATAGCCCTTTTTATAAGTTGGTTTTCCTATTAGTTTCCAATACGAAAATGTCTCGCCTGGATATATTAATACTCTATTTAATCTTGAAATTGCAATCTTTAAGTTATTAATTTTATTATATTGCAAATACATATCAACATCTTTAAGCTGTCTCAATAATGGCGTTTTATGAGTAAAATATGAATAGGACAAACTATTTTCAGCATATTTATTAGCAAATTTAGTGCTTGAAAATATCCACCACATATAACGCTTAAAGGTGTAATATAATTTACCTATAAAAATTCTTAAACTACTTCTTCTAATTGGCTTCATATTGTCATTTTTAAACATAATTATCCCCCTGTAACTCACATTTAAAAAAGAAAATTAATGATTTATATTAGATACTAATATCCTTTGCTACAATCTATCAAATTGTTTAATTTTTCATTATTTGCATATTTAATTAGATTTTTGCAAAATATGTCTACAACTATATCACAAGTTAACGGTAATGATGTATTCCCAGATATATGAGGTGTTATAATTGTGTTTTTACAATTCCACAAAGCACTATCATTAGAAAGTGGCTCTTTTTCAAATACATCTAACGCTGCTCCGCCTATTTTATTATTGCTAAGAGCTTCTATAAGAGCATTTTCATCTATAGCCGTTCCTCTGCCAACATTTATAACGATAGCATCGTTCTTCATTTTCTCTATTTCTTTAGCACCAATAATATGCTTAGTCTTATCAGTTTCAGGTAAGCAAAGCGCTATTACATCTGCACCATCTATGGCTTCTAAAAGCTTATCATTTGAGTACATTTCATCAGCAAATTCAGATTTTTTATCTGCATTTCGCCTAACTCCACGAATAGTTGCTCCCATAGCCCTTGCTCTCTTAGCAAAATTTTCTCCTATATCACCAAAGCCTACAACTGTTATTGTACTGTTCATAATGGATCTAATTTCACCGAGCATCTTCCAGCTCTTTTCTTTTTGAAGGTCATAATATTCAGTCATTCTTCTCATAAGCATAAGCAGTACGGTTATCATATGCTCAGCAATAGTTATTCCATAGGCACCGGTAGCATTAGTAAGGATTATATTGCCATTTCTGATATTATCTAAATTAACATATTTGTCAACACCAGCAAATGAAGCCTGCATCCACTTTAGATTTTTAGCATTGCTTACTAATTTTCTGCTTGCCATGCCAAATAAAACTTCACAGCTATCAATATCATCTTGTGTTACTTTTTCATAATCACAAAACTTTACTTCAAAACCAGAGAGCTTTGCAGTTTCCAATATTTTATTTTTTCTATCTTCATTTAAAAATGGTATACAAATTCCTATAATTCTTGACATAAATACCTCCTGTCTTTTACTTTCTTCTATCTCTTATTTCATCCAGTTCAAGGTCAATTAATCTTTTATACGCAGGCTTGCCGTCACGAACTGCCATTGCTTTACTTAAATAAAGCATAGCTTCATTATAGTTTTGAGTTTTTCTTGCAAGAGTTCCCAATATCATTAAAACTGTCTGCGTTGCCTCTGACGAAAGTTCAGTCTCGCTATAATATAGATTTGTAAATTCCAATGCTTTTTCGGTAGCGAAGCTTTCCATTTTCAAATCTCTGACATCACTATAAAGCCATGATAATGACAGCCATAATTTAGAATCAATCTGCTTTTTACTTTCAAACCCAGCCGAACATATTAAAGCAAGATAATGTGATGCAAACACTTGGTCTAAAGTTCTTGGCTCTTTGAATTCAAGCCCTAAGTTTCTTTTTACTAACTCAAGCTGATCTGCAAACATTTCTTTTTTCAATCTATGTGGAGCTTCAAAGCCACTCTCAAAGGAACTAAAATAGCAATGAGGACAAGTTACAATCTCATACCATAGCATATCGAAAGATTGGTAATTTTTTCTCATATCACATGCTAACTCACCTTTAGTTACAAGCTTTGAAGTTAATGGTGTTACACTGTCAAAGCTTTGACCGCAATGTGGGCATGTGAAATTATGCGGATATAAGAATTTATCATACTCCTCAGGACGAACAGTCGGATATTTAGCGTGTCCACTTGGAAAAAGCATTGATTTATAGAAAGATTCTTCATCAATGTTGTAGTATTCTATCATTTTTTGTTTTTCTAAATTGATTAACCTTATTTCACTTTGCGTCTTGTTAGCACGCTCTGTTAGTATATCCAATAATTCAATAAATAAATTATTATGCTTTTTTGCAAGACTTATGTAATTTACTTTATTAATAGTTGCAACAGTTGTATCTTCAATTGCCACTACAGTACTTTGAGAAACACCTTCATTTAAAAAATTCATAATACCAAATATATTTCCAGGCGTTATTGTTTCTATAATTTTTTCATTTTGCATTTTGTGATTTTCAACAATATTTACCTTTCCAATTAACAAAATAAACATTTCACTACAATTTTCATTCTCATTTATTATTATTGAGCCTGCATCATATTTTTTCATGTTTGCTCTGGTAGCAAGAAGTTTTACATCAATCATTTTTTGTCCTCAATTCTATTATATTTATAAAAATTACTTATGATATGTACGCATCCAAGAACATCATAACTATAAATCCAATCAATAAAGAATAAGTAGCTATTCTCTCATGTCCATGACTGTGTGTTTCCGGAATCATTTCATCACTTATTACATATAACATTGTTCCACCTGCAAACGCTAAGGCAAATGGCAATATTGCTTTAGAAATAATTGCTGAATAATATCCAATAAATGTACCTACAACTTCGATTAAGCCAGTAAATGCCGCTATTAAAAATGCTCTTTTTTTACTGACTCCATTCATTATCATCGGCGATATAGTCACCATACCCTCAGGTATATTTTGTATAGCTATACCAAGTGCTACAGTAATTGCATTTTTCATATCGCCTGAGCCAAAGCTAACTCCAGCTGCCAATCCCTCTGGCAAGTTGTGTATCGCAATAGCAAAAACAAATAGCATAACTTTATTTAAAGAAGCGTTGTTTTGATGATTCTCCATTTCCACGCCCGTCAAATGATGTAAATGTGGCGTTAATTTGTCAAATATATTTAAAATGTAAGCACCTGCGAGGATTCCTAAAGCAGTAATCCATAATCCACTTTTACCTACAGATTCAGCCGATGGTAAAATTAAACCCTGTATTGCAGTTGCTAACATTACTCCTGCCGCAAATCCTAAAATTGCGTCATTCCACTTGTGTGGTAGATTTTTAAAGAAGAAACCTATAAATGCTCCCACAACCGTAGCTCCGCCAACACCAAGTGCTGTTATAGTTACTAAATTCATGCTTGCCTCCTTTAATAATGTATTAGTATATTATTTCAATTAATAATCTGATGCAAAAATTGCCTTAATTTTATGTTCTAACGACAATCTTACAATAAATTATACAATCAAAAATTACTACTAATATAATAACATAAAAAAAACCTTAAAACAATAATTTTAAGATTTTTTTACAAATTTTTCAATTCGAGTCCGCTTTGATAACATAAATAATATTATGTAGACTTATGTCGATTTTTACCTCACACTCTTATCGTAAGGTATGCCTTCTGCCTTTGGTGCACGTGATTTTTTAGATGTAAATGCAAGTACCACCATTGTCGCTACATACGGCAGCATTTTGTAAAATGTGCTGTTTATTTTTAAATTATTAAGGAAAGGTATCAGCGGTATTGAGTACGCCAAAGTTCTTAAAAATGCAAAGAATAATGCAGCAAATAATATTCTAATCGGCTTCCACTGTCCGAATATCATAACAGCCAAGGCTAAAAAACCAAAGCCCGCAACACCGGTATGACCATTTGCATTGCCGCTCATAATTCCAACTGCATAGAAGAAACCGCCAATTCCACCTAAAATACCTGAGATGCCTACGCCAGCATATCTCATTTTGTACACATTTATACCAACGCTATCAGCAGCATGTGGATGTTCTCCGCAAGCTCTTAGTCTAAGACCAAATTTAGTTTTATAGAAAATTATTGTCACAATTATTAAAATTGCAAAGGCTATATATACCGTAAGATATGTTTTTTTGAAGAACAAATCTCCTATAATTGGTATCTGTCCTAAAACCGGTACTTCATCTATAAAAAACCTAACTGATGTTGTTATACCATCAGAATTAAATTTCATTTTAGAAAATAACAATATTCCTGCCGGAACGAGCATATTAAGAGCTGTTCCTGTTATAGTCTGGTCTGCCTTCATATTAACTGCCGCATATGATAGTAAAAGCGAGTAAATAACTCCAGCAAGTGCAGATGCTAACATGGCAATCAATAAAACAACTTGAGGGTTTAGTCCTAAATTCTGAATTCCCAATACTGTCAAGGCACCAAAAAATGCACCAAACAGCATTATACCTTCAAGAGCTATGTTTACTATTCCGCTTCTTTCACTAAACATACCCCCAAGGGCAACTAATAGTAAAGGAACCATTACAGGGAGAGTACCTTGAATTAAAAAATATAAAATATCCATATTATTTGTCCTCCCTTACTGACACAGCTTTTAATTCTGCTTTTTTATTTTTTCCGGATAAGAATTTTGATAATGTTTCCCTCATAAGAGTAGCAAATGCAGAGAAATAAATTATAACTGCTATTACTATATCAATAATTTCAGGCTTAAATCCATATAAGCTTGCAGTAGTGCCACCTCTTTGAAGCAAAGAAATAAAACTTGCTGAGAAAATAATACCTATAGGATTTGAAACTCCTAAAAGTGCTACGGCAATTCCATTAAAGCCATTGGCAGCAATTATATTAATTGGTTCATATGTCATACTGCTTCCGGTTATTGTAGATGGTGCAAGTATCGCAAACGCACCTCCAAGCCCAGCTAGACCTCCTGCTATAATCATTGACAATATTATATTTCTTTTTCCGTTCATTCCTGCATAATTACTAGCATGCTTATTATATCCTGTTGCTTTTAGCTCATATCCAAATGTGGTTTTGTTTAAAACTACATAGAGTATAATTGCTATTATTATCGCAAATATAATGGATAAGTTCAAGTTTGAGCCTTTAATTCCCAAGGAAAAAATCTGTGCTGATTTTGGTAAATAAGCTGTTCTTGCCATATCCGGAACATACATCTTAGAATTCCCTTGGATAGCCATATCAACTAAATACATACCTATATAGTTAAACATAATTGAGGTTATAACCTCATTAACATTAAAAAATGCTTTAAATATACCTGGTATAGCACCCCAAAGCATACCACCTATCATACCTGCCAATATGCACAATATCCAATGAAGCGGACTATTTACCGGAAACATAAAGCCCACATACATAGCGAAGAACATTCCCATTGTGTATTGACCAGAAGCTCCTATATTAAACATACCCATCTTGAATGCAAAGCCTACTGCAAGCCCCGTCATAAGTATAGGAGTTGCAAAATACAGCACTGTAGCAAAATCAGTAAATCCTGCAAATAAAATAGTGGCAAATCCCGGAAAGGCTTCTAATGGGTTAGCAATAATCATTACAATTAGACCAAAGATAAGTCCTAAAGCTATAGCTAATAGTGAGGCTATGAAAGAATTATAGCCTTTAGTTTTTTTAACATCACTTAATCTCATCTGACTGTTCACCTCTCTTTGGTTTATTTCTCTTAGCACCAGACATATACAATCCAAGTTCTTTTTCATCTACCTTGTCTACTTCAAACTCACCAACAATCTCACCTTCATACATTACGAGTATTCTATCTGATAAGTTCATGACCTCATCAAGCTCAAGAGAAACAAGTAAAACAGCCGCTCCTGCATCTCTTTCTGCAACAATTTGTTTATGTATATATTCAATAGCTCCTACGTCAAGTCCACGTGTAGGCTGTACAACTACTAAAAGCTCTGGGTCTCTATCTATCTCACGTGCAACGATAGCTTTTTGTTGGTTTCCGCCAGACATACTTCTTGCTGTAGTTTTAGACCCCTGTCCACTTCTTACATCATATTGTTCAATTAATTTATCTGAATATTCTGTTATAACACTTTTTTTCAAAAATCCATTTTTTTGAAACTTTGGCTGCCAATATCTTTGCAGCACCATATTTTCAGCAAGAGAATAGTCTAAAACTAAACCGAATTTATGCCTATCTTCTGGTATATGGCTCATACCAAGTTTGCTGCGAGTCCTAATGCTAGAATTGGAAATATTTTTGCCACAAAGCTCAATATCCCCACCATTATTCTTTTCTAAGCCTGTTATAGCATACACAAGTTCACTTTGTCCATTTCCATCAATTCCAGCTATACAAACGATTTCTCCAGCTCGTACACTAAAAGAGACCTCTTTTACAGCATTATTTTTATGGATTTTACTTGGAACACTTAAATTATTTATATTTAAAACAACATCTTTAGGATTGCTTTTTTCCTTCTTAACTGTAAATTCAACCTTTCTTCCTACCATCATTTCTGATAGCTCCTCAATTGAGGTTTCGCTGGTATTTACAGTACCTATATACTTTCCTTTTCTAAGCACTGTACATCTATCAGATATAGCCTTTATTTCATTAAGCTTATGAGTTATAAATAATATTGATTTACCTTCATTTGCAAGCTTTTTCATAATTTTCATCAATTCATTTATTTCCTGCGGTGTGAGTGAAGCAGTTGGTTCATCAAAAATTAAAATTTCATTATCTCTATATAGCATTTTAAGTATCTCAACACGTTGCTGCATGCCGACTGTTATATCTTCTATAATTGCATCTGGATCTACTTTTAATCCGTATTGCTCACTAAGTTTTACAATTTTATCTCTTGCTTGCTTTTTCATTAGAAAACCATATTTATTAGGCTCTACACCCAACATAATATTTTCTATAACACTAAAAATCTCCACTAGCTTGAAGTGCTGGTGTACCATACCTATACCTAAATTATTTGCATCATTCGGATTATTAATCTTTACAAGCTCTCCATTTTTGTGAATTTCACCTATTTCAGGCTGGTATAGACCGAACAGAACGCTCATAAGCGTAGACTTACCGGCACCATTTTCCCCTAAAAGAGCATGAATTTCACCTTTTTTCAGTTGTAAGGTAATATCGTCATTTGCTATAATGCCTGGAAATTCCTTTGTTATATGGAGCATTTCAATAATATAATCTTGCGCCATCTTAACCTCCATAATTTATTATTAGCCTTGCTTAAATTAATAAAAAAGGGAAAGGCAAACGCCTGTTCCCTTTCTATTTGTAGAAAACTTTAATTTAAAAATAATTATAACTTACGTTTTATATCTTATCGAAGTTTATAAAACTATTACTATTGTACTGTTGTTACAGAAACTTTGCTCAAATCAAGACCTTTAACTAATTCGTCAGCTGTTGCATAACCAGTTTCAGCTGTAACTTTTATAGTTCTAACAGGTTTTACTTCATCCTTAGCTAATTTATTAAATACTAAATCATAATCAGCTTTAGTGAAAGCCTTGAAACGATCAAAAGCATTGCCGTCTTTTTGACCTATAACTACTGTAGGAAGTCCTACACCGCCATTAGACGCATTGAAATATGTAGTTGTTCCACCAAAAACAGTGTCAAAGTTATTTGTTTTATAAATTGATTCTAAAACTTGAACAACTGAAGTTCCTAAGCCTTTAGCTGCAGAAGTTATAACTGTTGCACTATCATATCTTTGGTCAACGTCAACACCGATAACAACTTTTTTAGCTTCATCAGCAGCAGCCATAACAGATTTACCAACAGATCCTCCGCACGCAAATATTACTTCTGTTCCACCTTCGTACATTGTTTTTGCAGTTGCTTTATTTGTATCATTTTCTTCAAAGTTTCCAGTGTAGTGGTATTTCACTTCAACACTTACACCTAACTCTTTAGCAGCAGCTTCTGCACCTTGTAAGAATCCATATCCAAATGCTTGAACTGCTGGAACAGCCATACCACCCATAAATCCAAGTTTAGTATATCCATCTTTAACAGCAGCATATCCTGCTAGATATCCTGATTGTTCTTCTGCATACTTAACACTTGCAACATTTGATTTTGTTTCAAATTTTGGTTCAGGATATGGGCTATGAGGTTCTCCGTCAAGAAGTATGAATTTTACATCTGGATATTTTGCTTGAGCTTCATAAACTGCAACTTCAAATAAGTATCCAGGAGTAACTACTACCTTTGCTCCGCCTTTGATAGCTAATTCTATAGATGCTAAATATCCTGCATCTGAAGGTTCTTCTGGTTTATAGTATTTGTGTGAAATATTATTTGCTTTTGCAAACTCAAGAACACCTTCCCATGAGCCTTGGTTAAATGACTTATCATCAATGTTTCCTTTATCTGTGATAAGTGCAATCTCAGCTTTATTGCCAGTACATGATGTAAATAACAAGCCAGTTCCCAATAGCATTGTAAAAGCTAAAGCTATTGACAATACCTTTTTAAAATTTTTCATTTTTAAAGTTCCTCCAATTTTATTGTTTATACAGTACTATGTACTGTTGTAAATTATATAATAATACAAAAAATACCATTTGTCAATTATTTTAATAATACAAATTAATCTATATATATTATATAATCCAGTATTAGATCAATACGTTGACTCAGAATTTGATGAGCCATTTTGCTCAGATGCTTTGACTATTTTAACAATTCTGCTTGTTCCAAGTCTTGAACAGCCTAAATTTATATAATCAATTGCATCATCTAAGCTGCTTATTCCTCCGGCAGCCTTTATTTTTACTTCTGGAGCTATGTTCTCACTAAATAGCTTAACATCTTCTTTAGTTGCACCGGCTTTTGAAAAACCTGTTGAAGTTTTTATATAGTCAGCTTTTGCTTCACTAACTATTTGACACATTTTTATTTTTTCTTCATCAGTCAACAGACATGTTTCTATTATTACCTTTAATATCTTACCGTTGCATGCTTCTTTAATGAGTTTTATTTCATTTAATATCTCATCATATCTTTTATCCTTTAAGTCTCCGATATTAATGACCATGTCTATCTCATCTGCACCAGATGCTATTGCATCCTTTGTTTCAAATACCTTAACACAGCTTGTGCTATATCCATTTGGGAAGCCTATTACTGTGCATATTTGTAAATTATTGCCCACATACTCCTTAGCTCTTTTCACAAAGCTTGCAGGTATACATGCCGATGCACATTTATATTTTATAGCATCGTCTAAAATTTCTTTTATTTCTTCCCATGTGGAAGTTTGCAGAAGAAGTGTATGGTCAACACAAGACAATATTTTTTCCAATGTAATATCTTTACTATTTTTCATTATAATATAATTCCTTTCTCAAAATTAGAGTAAGACAAGAGAGTATCTATGGTGACAAAAGACAAGAGAAACTTCCCTTGTCTTTGTCCTTGTCTTTACCGAAAATTATTTAATTATTTACTGCAAGCTATTGTAAGCTTAACGCACTCATTTACATCAAATTTACTTACTATTTCATTTCCAGAGTGGATATTTCTACTTGGTATTGATATAACTCCACTTGGAACTCCCTCTCTTACTGTATGAACAGCTCCTGAATCAGTTCCGCCAAAATCTAATACCTCATATTGATATTTGATATTATTTTCTTTAGCTAAGTTAGTCATAAGATTTTTAACTTCCTCAGAAACTACGATAGAGTTATCTCTAAGTTTTATTGCCGCACCATTATTAAGTTTTACAGCCATTTTTATTCCACTCAACGTATCTCCAGTTGCTGTAACATCAAGTGCTATACAAAGGTCTGGATTTATTGCATAACCTGCTGTTTTTGCTCCTCTGCATCCAACTTCTTCTTGAACAGAGAATACAAAGTACAAATCGTTATTTGACTCTATTCCAGCTCTTAAAGCTTCTATTAACACATAACAACCTATTCTGTCATCTAAAGCATTACACATAACAAATCCATCATTTTCATAGTAATTTGTTTTTACAACACACATATCGCCAATATTAACGTGTTTTTCTGCTTCTTCTTTTGTTAATGCCATGATATCTAAATATAAATCACTAATCTTCATCTTTCCATAATCATCTATTTTTTCAAGGCATACAACACCTTGAGTTCCATTATCAAAGATTACTCTTTGATCAAGAAGCTTATGAGGGCTTAGTCCGCCAACTGCACTAAATTTTATAAAGCCTTTTTCATCTACATCATTTATAAGTAAGCCTATTTGGTCCATGTGTGCCGAGAACATGATTTTTTTGCCAGTGCCTTTTTTACGAGCAATTAGGTTTCCAAGAGCGTCAACCTTTATTTCGTCTACATAATCCTTGATTTGTTTTTCTATGTATTCACGAACATTTTTCTCTCTGCCTGATGGTGAGATTATATCTGAAAGTTCATTCATTAATTTACTATTAAATTGCATAATTATGCCCATGCACCTATTTTATTTAGCGCCATGAAACATATGTACATGGGCTTCGGTGCATATCCTTTCTTTATTTATTATTTTTTTAACCTGTCCTCTTAAATATTTTCAATAACTAATTTTGCTAGTTTAACTACATTTTCATAATCGTCTTTACTTGCAACACTTATTGGTGAATGAATATATCTGCATGGAACTGAGAAAGCAACTACTCTGCATCCAGCTTTTCTAGTATGGATTGCTCCTGCATCATTGCCACCAGAATTACCTTTTCTATATTGATATGGTATATTGTTTTTCTTAGCTAACTCTGTTACAAAGTTTACATCATCCATATTATATATAGTCGAAGCATCCATCAACGAAACAGCAGGACCTTGTCCAACAACTGTTACCTTATCCTTAGCTTTAACCTCTGGCATATCTGCTGATACAGTTCCTTCCAAAACGATTGCAAAATCTGGTTCAATCAAATCAGCAGCAACTTTAGCACCTATGAGTCCAACTTCTTCCATTACAGTAAAGCAAGCATAAAAATCAACATCTAATTTCATTGATAAAAGCTCAAGAATTGCACTACAGCCTACTCTGTCGTCAAGTGCCTTAGCCTTTATTAAATTGTCACCAAATTCAATATAGTCACTTTTAAATGTAACATAATCGCCAATGTTTACTTTTGCTTCTGTAGATTCCTTAGAGCTGCTTCCTATATCGATGTATAAGCTTTTAACAGGAATTGATGCTCCTCTTTCATCTTCACTCATAAGATGAATAGCTTTTGAGCCAATAACTCCAGGTATCTTTTTCTCACCAATTTCAACAAGCTTTGAATTTAATACTCTGTTGTCTATGCCACCAACTGTTTTAAATTTGATAAAGCCACCATCATCTATAGATGAAACCATAAGACCTACTTCATCCATATGAGCAGCAATCATTATTTTTTTACTGTTTTTACTGCCCTTATTATGTGCTATGACATTACCGAGCTTGTCTATCTTATATTCGCAGCCGATTTCTTCCAATTTCTTCTTTATAAAATTTCTTACTTCGAATTCACATCCTGATACTCCGGATAATAAAGTTAAATCCTTTAAAAACATGTTATCTCCTCCCAATCAGAATTATCAATCTCATTAATAAATCTAGCTACCAATGAGCCTATGCTTTCTATATCGCTCATACTGACTACTTCAACAGAAGTGTGCATATATCTTAGCGGTATAGATACGAGAACACATGGAACTCCCGTTTGTGCAATCTGTACAGCTATTGCATCAGTACCGCTTCCGCTTGGTGCTATTTCTAATTGTGTATCATAATTATATTGTTTAGCTACATCTCTTAATTTTTTTGTCAGCTTTGGATTAAAGTTAGCTCCTAAGCATATTCCGCCACCTTTGCCCATTTTAAATGTATCAGATGATGAAAGCTCTGGAGTGCTTCCAAATCCAACGTCCAAAATTATAGCTAAATCTGGGTTTATTTTATAGCTTGAGCTTGTTGCTCCTCTTAAGCCAACTTCCTCTTGAGTAGTAGCTGTAAAGTATATGTTGCTCTTATGACTTATTTTTTGAAGTTCCTTAGCAGCCTCGTACATAACAGCAACTCCTGCTCTGTTGTCAAGCGCTTTGCAAGTCACCATGTTATTTTCAAGTGACATAGCCTCTCTATGTATCGTTACAATATCACCTATTGTAACAAGCTTCTCTGCTTTTTCTTTTGACATTCCGATATCAATGAATAAATCATCAATTTTGACAGCCTTTTTCATTTCAGCAGCACTTGTTATGTGTGGTGGCTTTATACCTATAACTCCCCTTAGCTTTTCTTTAGCAAAAACTACAACATCTTGTGCTATAAGCGATGCAGGGTTTATGCCTCCGATTGCTCTAAATCTTAAAAATCCATCATCATGTATGTCAGTAACCATCAGGCCAATCTCGTCAATATGAGCAGCAAGCATTATTTTTTTATCATTGCTTCCTTTTTTTGTAAAAATATAGCTGCCTAATTTATCTTTTTCAAAGCCATCAGTAAGTTCAGAAAAATGTTTTTCCAAAACTTGTCCATTAATATGCTCATGCCCTGACACAAAAGCACTGTTGCATATATCAAACAAAAAATCCTTTGTTTTTGACATAATTATTCCTCCATATGTATAAATATTGCTTTGGAATTAAGATAATACCAAAGCAATATATCATTTAATATTAATTATTTTTTAATAAATCTTCTAAGCCTTTTACTTGCTCTCCGATTGTAAATTCTTGCTCATTTGCATCATGAGTAGAATAAGATGCTTTATCGTTAGAGAAATCATCGTCATTTCTATCCTCTAATATAAATGTAAGGTCTAATTTTTTGCCTTTTCTATCTATATTAGTTATTTTTGCATCTTTAAGTTCACCAACTTTTACAACTTTAGCTGGTGTTGTTAATTTTTCAGCTGATACTTTTGCTATAGGGATGAACACATCAACATCTTCCTTAGCTTCAACATGAACACCTTCTAATGATATTCTTGTAACTTTAACAGGGATTACATCTCCTGCATTTAAGTCTTTAGCGAAAATATCGAAAGGATGCTCTGCCAATTGCTTCATACCAAGGCTTACTTTTCTTTCTTTCTTGCTTATATTTAGTATCTTAGCTGTAACCTCATCACCAACATTTACAACATCAGTAACCTTTTCAGTTCTTAGCCATGCAAGATCCTTTATGTGCAATAAACAGTCTGTGTCGCCAATAGTAACAAATGCACCAAAGTCAGCAATTCTGCTTACCTTACCAGTAACTATATCTCCAACCTTATGCTCATCACAGAATATTGCCCAAGGACTCTTTATTGTTGCTTTGTAGCTTAAAGATAATTTTTTCTTCTCAAGGTCTATACTTCTAACCTTAACCTTTATTTTGTCGCCAACTTTTAAAATCTCTGACGGATGCTTAATTCTATTCCATGAAATTTCATTAATATGAAGTAATCCATCAACGCCGTTAACATCTACAAATGCACCGTAATCTTGTAGATTTTTAACAGTTCCGTCATAGATTTCGCCTTCTTTTATAGTTTCCCAAGCTAAATTTTCTTTTGCTTCTTTTTCTGCTTTTTCAATATCTCTAGCTGTTAAAACAAGCTGTCTTCTTCCTTTTTTATTTACAGTATCTAAAACTTGAACTTTAAGAGTTTTTCCAACGTATTCTGAAGGATCAACATTTCTGTTCACTGAAATTTGGTGTTTAGGAACAAATCCCTTAATACCATTAACTTTTCCAGATATTCCAAACTCAGATGCTTCTGTTACTTTCATTTCTACTACTGTTTTTTCTGTCTTTAAGTTCTCAAAAGATTCCCATATTTTAGCTTCTTCGATTGGTTTTCTTGTCAAAACTACATTACCATCTTGATCACCAAGCTTAAGAACCTGAGCTTCAATTATGTCGCCTTCATTTACTACTTTAGTTAAATCTTCAACAAAATCATAACTGTATTCATCTCTGGTTAAAATTCCATCAGATTTATAGTTTAAATTTACAGATATGGTTTCATGTGAAACGGAAATTACCTCTCCCTTGATGATTTCACCTGTTCTAATTTTTAGAACACCATAATCTTCCATTAACTCATTCATTGTTTTGTTCTGATTCTCTGACATTTCGTATAACCTCCTCGATAACCCAGTCAGGAGTGGAGGCTCCTGCAGTTATCCCTATCCTTGTATTTTTATCAATATATTTATAAGGTATTTCCTTATAATTTTCAATTAAAAATGTCTTTTCACATTTTTCTTTGCACATTTCATACAGCTTTTTAGTATTTGAGCTGTTTTTTCCGCCTATGACAAGCATTATATCACAATTTCCAGCTACTTCATAGCAAGATTTTTGTCTTTTTAGCGTAGCATCACAAATTGTATTATTAATCACTATATTAGTATAATCGTTTTTTTCCAAAAATTCAACTATTTCTTTTAAAATATTATAATTAAATGTTGTTTGACATACCAAACAGTATTTTTTTTCTTTATCTATATTAATTTGTCTTAATTTTTCAAGATTTTCAGCAATATGATATTTGCCATCTATCCAACCTACTATTCCTATAATCTCTGGATGAGATTTATCACCTACAACTATAATTTCATAACCTTGAGAGCTATATTTACTAACTATTTTATGTATACTTTTGACCTTTGGACAGGTAGCATTTATATATTCAAGATTATGATCTTCTAAAAAATCTATAATTTTTTTAGATACGCCATGTGAGCGAATTAGTACTTTGGCATCTATTTTGCCAATGGAGTCTTCTGAAAAGCTTGCTGCATCTTTGTCATCAATTACTTGTAAACCTTTGTCAGCCAAAAATTCTACTACATCCTTGTTATGAATTATCTCTCCATAGCTATATATTTTTCCAAATTCATCCAGTGATTTTATAGCACAATCAACAGCATTTTTAACTCCAAAGCAAAATCCCATGTGTTCTGCTTTTATTATTTCCATGATAGTTTATATTCCTTTCTTATACTAATACACAGTATATATTCTAACAATAATTTATTAATTTAATCTATTTTCTAAAGAATATATATCCTTTAATATTTTTTTCCCAATCTGTGTATGAATTTCAGAATTTATTCTTCCCTCAATTCCCTCAAAATAATTTGTCGGCTCTCCAAATACTACTTCAATCTTACCAAATAGTCTGTACTTAGATCTTATAAATACAGGAACAATTAAAGAATCAGCCATATTTGCTATCATTGAAATCCCTGCTTTTGCATTGTTTTCATCATAGCTCTTTACTCTTGTGCCTTCTGGGAATATGCCAAGAACCTTACCTTCTTTTAAAATGGAAACCGCATGCTTCATTGACGACACTGTAACACCTGTTCTGTCTACAGGAAAAACATTTAACCATTTTATTAAAGATTTAAGCACCGGAATCTTAAATAATTCTTTTTTACCCATAAAGCTAATCTGTCTTTTAGTAAAGCAAGCTAATATTAATGGGTCAAAATTCGATATATGATTGCAGCAAATTATACATCTTCCCTTTGTATTGTTAAAATTTTCTGCATTAATAAGCTTAACCCTAAAGATGACTAAAAATACTAGCCTTGCTATGGAACTTGCTATTGCATAAAACATTATTTATCACCTCGAATTATCTTAATAAGTTTTTTTGTTACTTCCTCTATTGACGACTCTGAGGTATCTACCACAATGGCATTATCTGCTATTTTAAGAGGTGAATTTTCTCTTGTCATATCATTGTGGTCTCTTTTGTTTATATCATTCAAAACTTCTTCTAAGGTGACCTTTTCATCTTTTTTTATAAGTTCACTGTATCTTCTTTCAGCACGAGTCTTTGCACTTGCTGTTACATAAAACTTAAACTCTGCGTTTGGAAAGACAACAGTAGTTATATCTCTACCGTCTAGTACAATGTCCTTAGTGCTTGAAATCTTTCTTTGAAGCTCTACTAATTTTTCTCTAACTGCTTGTATCTTTGATATGTCAGAGGCGAGTTTTGAAATATTTTCATTTCGTATGTAATCTTCAACGTTTTCACCATCTAAATAAACATTGTTTTCAACATAGTCAATATCAGTTTCAAGCAAGACTTTGCTTATGTTTTCCTGCGTTATACTTAAATTATTCTTATAAAGCTTATATGCAAATGCTCTATACATCGCACCAGTATCAATATATTCAAAATTAAGCTGCTTGCTTAAGAGCTTAGCAACTGTACTTTTTCCTGCACCAGAAGGTCCATCTATAGCTATTATCATTTTAGTTCAAATCCTTTATTATTTTTTAATTAATCAAATCAGGTCTTAGTTTTTGTGCATTCTTCAAATATATATGCTTTGCCTTAAAATCATTTTCTTCTTTATTTATTGTTACCATAACTCTAATGCACATTTCTAAGCTATTTTCTACATACATTTCTTGAACACACATTAAACTACAATTGACAAAACCTATCTCTCTGGCAAATTTAGCCGGATATGCCTTGGTTATATCCTTTGTAGTAGTAAAAATTAAGCTAACACAATCATCAACGCTGATATTATTTTCATTTAAAATTTGCTTTAGCATATTTATTGTGTTAATTCTAATATGTTCAATAGTGTTTTCTTCTATTGTTATTGCTCCACGTATAGCATACTGTTTAATTTAAAATCACTCCCAATATATTATAATATATTATTTGAAATTTAACAAGAAAAAAATGCCTTATGATTATAATATACAATTATAATTGTAAGGCATAAATTTATTAGTTTTTATCCTGTTGATATATACTATGTTTATCCCATAGATTTTCTAGGTCATTGAAATATTGCAATATATCTTTTTTCCCTTTTGCACCTATGTTTAGGATTAGACTGTTAATCATGCACATTGGAACTACTAAGGAGTCTACAAAAGATACAATGTTGTTTTTTGCAAGTAAGACAACGTCAGCTAAATCGCAAAATGGTGAAGCTTCAGTATCGGTTATTGTAATTATTTTAGCTTTTTTCTCTTTAATCATCTTAGTTGCATCTATCGTGCTATTGGAATACCTTGGAAAACTAATACAAATGAGAACATCGTCCTCTTTAACTCTAATAATTTGCTCAAAAAGTGCATTTACTCCTGTGTTATTTAAAACCTTTACGTTATCCAGCATAACATCTAAATAAAAGCCTAAATAATTTGCAAGTGTCGAAGATGTTCTCATACCTAGTATATACACCTTATTTGCAGAGGAAATAAGCTCCGTTGCCCTATCAAGAGCACTGGCATCAATATTATCCATCATATATTTTATACCGTTCATTTCATTTCTTATTATTCTTTTATGAAATTTTTCAGTATCCTTGTTTATATCATCATCTAAGCCTATTCTTTGTACCGTTGTCAATTTGTTTTTAATTAAAACCTGTAATGACTGCTGCAATTCCGGAAAGCCTTTAAAACCAAGTGCGCTTGCAAATCTAACTACTGTTGATTCACTTACATCAACTGTTTCTCCGATTTTAGATGCAGTCATAAAAGCAGCTTTATCATAATGCTTAGTTATAAAATCAGCTATCATTTTTTGACCTTTGCTAAAATCGTTGTAATTATTTTGAATTAGAGTTATTAAATCCGATGTATTGTTCATTTTATCTTCACTCCATATAATTTTTATTCATAAAGAGGCATATCAATACGAAAACTTTTAATAAGCTTTCACTTGATATACCTCTAAAAAGTACTATCCTTATGCCATTGCCTTTACTAAATTAACGCCTTCTTCAAATGCCTGCATATTTTTATCAATTGTAGCCTTCGGAACTCTGTTTGCTATTGAAGCCTTAATAGTTTCAAGCTTTATTATATCCTTGCACATTATTTCATATATAACACCAATTGAAACGATGTTTGCAACTACATGAGTACCTACTTTTTCATCAGCAGTTCTAATTATTGGTAATCTGTAAACTTTTGATGCTTTAACATCTGCCGGAATTTCAACATCTTCATCTACAACTAAAACACCGTTCTCGTCTAAAGAACCTATATATTGGTCAAAAGATTTTTGTGTTAAAGATAATAGTAAATTGTTTTTCATTACTTTTGGATAATTTATTTCTTTATCATTTATTATAACCTCAGCCTTACTTGCTCCTCCTCTTGCCTCAGGACCATATGACTGTGTTTGTATAGCATTCAAGCCATCTTCAATTGCAGCATCTGCAAATATTATAGCGGCAAGTATAACTCCCTGTCCACCAGATCCGCTTAATCTCATTTCTCTTTTTTGAAACATGGTTACCTCCAGTATACGCCACTTCGTGGCGTCATCTAATTTGATGAGAATCGGAACGATTCTCTGGAATCGGTACGATTCTTCTATAGAGTGAAGGTTGTTTTTTCTTCACTCTTTTACCATTCCCTATTGTTGTTGAAACTTTTCAACTATTTTTTTGTAACTTTCAGTGTATTCAGGTTGTGGATTGTTGTATAACTCACCTATAATTATTTTGTTTTCGCCTAATTCAGGTTTTCTCTCAACAGCCTTTTTATCAGCACAAGCATCCTTTAAGAAATTTAACATAGCTGGAGCCGTTCCTTTTTTATTCTTTCTTCCATAATAAGTTGGACATACGCTTATAGCTTCTATGAATGAAAATCCTTTATTTTGTATTGCTTTTTCTACTAATGTTGTAAGCTGTGTAGCATGATATGCTGTAGCCCTTCCAACATAAGTAGCTCCTGCTCCTTGCGCTAATGAACATAAGTCAAACGCTCTGTCTATGTTTCCAAAAGGAGCTGTAGTAGCTAAATCTCCTGATGGTGTTGTAGGTGAATATTGTCCGCCTGTCATACCATATATATTATTGTTAAAACATATAGTAGTTATATCAATGTTTCTACGTGCTGCATGTATTAAGTGATTACCTCCGATTGCAGAAGCATCTCCGTCTCCGGTAATTACGATTACGTGTAAATTAGGATTAGCATGCTTAACACCTGTTGCAAATGCTAATGCTCTACCGTGTGTAGTGTGTAATGTATTGAAATCTAAATATCCCGGTGCTCTTGATGAACATCCTATACCTGATACTACACAAACCTCATCTTTGTTTAAGCCTAAATTATCTATTGCTCTAACTACTGCATTTAATATAATTCCATGTCCGCAGCCTGGACACCAAATATGAGGTAATTTGCCTTCTCTAAAATATTTATTAGTTATTTCATTACAGTTCATCATTATTTATTACCTCCGTTTATTGCGTCAATAATCTCCTTAGGACTTATCAATTCGCCAGTTACTTTTGTAATCTTATTTACTTTACAATTTTTTCCGGCAACTCTATCTACTTCATAATAATATTGTCCCATATTCATTTCAGCAACATAAATTTCTTTTGCTTTTTTACCTACAGCATCAATTTGCTTTTCAAGTAATGGCCAAATAGTTATCGGTCTGAACATTCCAACCTTTTTTCCTGCTTCTCTTAATTCGTCAACTGCTTCTTTAGCGCTTCTTGAAACTCCGCCAAATGCAACT
>DCPV01000307.1:0-17859 GCA_002323775.1 Firmicutes bacterium UBA1535
GAACGGTTTTGAATACATAGAGAAGACGCATACTACTTTATCAAAAATAAATGCCACTACCGACACTTATTCAAAGATGGACATACGAATGGATGAAATAGGTATGGCATGGTTAATAGATACTAAAAATGATTTCATTTGGCATAACGGAGGGACCGGCAATTATAATAGTTATATTGCTTTTTGTCCTAAAACACAGACTGCTGTTGTCGTTTTGTCAAATCTTTCTCCTAATTACAGAATACCGGCTACTGTTTTAGGAATTAAGCTTTTACAGTCATTGCAATGATTATCGTATTGGCATAAAAACATAAGATAATAAATTAAGAACAAATAAAAAATGTCATATCAAAATACTAAATATATTGATATGACATTTTTTTATAAATCTTTTATAGTATTTTTATATATCATAGACAGAAACAAAGTACTTACTGCAAAAGAGAATATCTCTGCTATCGGGAACGCATACCACACATAGTTTAAGCCTATTTTTGAAAGTAAATATGCTACAGGTAAAATAATTATAAGTTGTCTTAAAATAGATATATACAAGCTTTTACGACCTTGACCTAGTGCTTGGAATAGGGTTGAGAACATTATTCCCAAAGCTGCCGGAACAAAACATAGAGAAATAGTTCTGAGTGCTTTAGTTCCAAGTTCCAGCATCTGTTCAGAAGCGTTAAATAGCATTAACAGCTTATCTGGTATGCTCATAAATAGAATTGTTCCTGAAAGCATTATTATAATAGCCAATACCGAGCCTATTTTTAAGGCCGACAATAGCCTGTGCTTATTTTTTGCTCCAAAATTATATCCCATAATAGGCATTACTCCTTGTGTCAGTCCAAATACAGGCATAAAGACAAAGGATTGAAGCTTATAGTATACTCCAAGAACAGATACTGCCGCATCCGAAAATGCAATTAAAATTGAGTTAAGCCCAACGATAAGAACTGAAGCTATAGACTGCATTATCATTGACGGAAGTCCTACCGCATATATGTCTTTTATTGTTTTAAAGTTAATCTTGAATTTTTTAAATGTTACATGAACTTTATGACTTTTTTTAAATATTACATACAGCGAAAGTGACATCGCAAGAATTTGTCCGATAACAGTAGCAAGAGCTGCACCCAAAACTTCTAGCCTTGGAAAACCAAATAGTCCGAATATCATTATAGGGTCAAGTATAATATTAGTTATAGCTCCAACTAACTGAAATATCATTGGATATATCATGTTTCCGGTTGCCTGCAAGGCTTTTTCAACATTAATCTGGATAAAAGCCCCAAAGGATAAAACAGTTACTATGATAGTATAGCTATATCCCATATCTATTATCGCTTTGTTATCAGAAAATGCTTGAAAGAAAGGTCTTGTAAATAAAAAACCCAGTATCGCAAAGATTATTCCACTAAATAGACCTAGTATAATTCCATGCGTTGCCGCACTGTTTGCTTCTTCTTGCTTTTTTTCTCCAAGTCTTCTTGATACAAGTGAATTAATACCTATTCCAGTACCTACTGCAACTGATATGATAAGTGTTTGTACTGGAAAGGCAAGAGATACAGCTGTTAATGCACCTTCTCCTAGTTGAGCTACAAACATACTATCCACAATGTTATAAAGTGCTTGAATAAGCATTGAAAACATCGCAGGAAGTGACATTGAAATGATAAGCTTGAGCATAGGAGCAGTGCCCATTTTATTATTTTCTCCCATAAATACCTCCATGTAAATTAACCACGGAGATATGGTACGTTTCATCATTTTTAAAAGTATAATACATATTTTTCTCCTTAGTTGATTTGTAAATACGTCTTTGCAAAAGTTCATATGTATTGAACCTTTAGTTTAGCAATAGACTTATGATTTGTAAAATGACTTCATGTATTATAGCATGGTAACATTAAAAAATCAATTAATATTTTATATCATATACTCTTTTATATTCCTTTGTCTCCATATTTTTAACTGTTTTAGATTTGTTTCTGCTTAATAGACGCACAATATTGTATACATTTATCCAAATTTCATTGTCACTTTCTTTTTGGGATTCGTCAAATATAAGCTGCATGCCAAAATGCAAATGCGGAGTAGTGATATTGTTGGTGTTTTCTGTATCACTGTAGCCGGTTCTTCCCATGTAGCCTATAACATCTCCTGCTTTTACTATGCTTCCTTCCTTTAAATCTTTATTATAAGGAAAATTTTTTCTAAGATGAGCATAGTAATAGTATCTTTTTTTATCAAAGCTTCTTATGCCAATTCTCCATCCACCGTACTTGTTCCAGCCAAGAGCTTCTACTACACCACCCTCAACAGCAACTATAGGTATACCTACCTGACCTATTAAATCATTTCCTAAATGCTTTCTTTTAAAGCCATAGCTTCTTGAGTCGCCAAAATCGTCGTAATGGCTATAATAAAAGTCTCTGGCAACCGGAGAAAATGCTATTAAACCGTACTTCTTAACCCATTCCTTTTGTTCAGGTGCATCCTTTACAGGAACTTCTATTTCAAATTCTCCTAAAAATCCACCTAAAACCGCAGTGTATGCTTCAAAATAATAACTATAATATTTCATATTCTTTGTAAGTTCTTCTATCGTTTCTCCTTTTTTAAGCTTATTTACTAGCTCATCAAGGTTTTTAGATTTATATTTTGAAAAATTCCCTCCGTACTTAGCTGCCAAATATGCTATTAATTCAATCCAATTTAATGGCTTATCAGTATCGTGAGAGTTTATATCATATTTCATAGCAGAATCCATAAGTGTATATGGCACATTGAATTCAACATATTTTATGAATTTTTTATCGGCAGCCGAAACAGCATAAGCAGAATTATAAAGCGAATTGGAATCATAATATACAAACAGACTCGCAAGAATTGTTACAATTAGTAAAATAATTATTAATTTTTGAATTTTAATTTTAAACACCATAAGACTCACTCCTCTAATAATCTTATGAATTTATATAGTAAAATATGTTTTTATAAAAGCACTAAAAATATAATAATAATTATATTTTTACAAAAGCATTTATTAATAATAAGGCTTTGCCACAATGTATGAGAAAAATACTGAATATTCGTTTTCAAACTTTTATTTTTGTGCTATAATAGCAGTGCAAAATATGCTTGCAATGATTATAGTATAACTTCAAGAATATAAAAGACCTTAACGCTTGAAAAAACTAAATATAGCATATGTAGAGAGGAATATAAAAATGTCTTATCCAAAAACTGTTGTTATAACCGGAGCTTCCAGAGGCATTGGAAAATCCATGGCAGAACTATTTGCCAATAAAAAGTACAATGTTCTAATTAACTATAACAATTCTGAAAAAAGTGCTTTTGATTTATATAACAAGCTTAAAAGTAAAGGTTTATCTGTAAAAATGTTTAAAGCAGATGTTTCTAATCGAAATGATATAGATTTAATGATGAAATTTTGCATTGAGGAGTTTGGCTCAATTGATGTGCTTATCAACAATGCAGGAATAAGTCAGGGAAAGCTATTTATAGATATAACTGACGAGGACTTTGATAGAATGATAAATGTCAATTTAAAAGGCGTTTTTTATTGCTCTCAAGAGGCATTGAAATATATGCTTCCAAATAAAAGAGGTAAGATTATAAATATTTCCTCAATATGGGGAATGGCTGGAGCTTCTTGTGAAGTTCATTATTCTGCTGCTAAAGCAGGCATAATTGGCTTGACAAAAGCATTGGCAAAGGAGCTTGGACCTTCAAATATTCAGGTAAATTGCATTGCACCAGGTATAATTCAAACAGATATGCTTTCTTCATATAATCAAAGCGAGTTAAGTGTTCTTCAAGAAAATACACCTTTGATGAGATTAGGAAGTCCCAAAGACATTGCCGCTTGTGCGCTTTTTCTTGCATCATCTCACTCTGATTTTATAACCGGACAAATAATTAGTCCCAATGGAGGATTTATAATTTGAAGTGTAAAGTTTTAATATATAAATTTAATTATAAAATGTAAAAAGCGTTAAAAATTATTTAAAAGCTATAATTTCCAACGCTTATTTTAAGTTTTAGACTCTGTCTCAAATATCTAGTATTTATTCATAAGGTTCAAATTCGTCTTTTCCAACGAAGCATATTGGGCATACCCAATCATCTGGTAAATCTTCGAAAGATGTTCCTGGTGCTATGCCACTGTCTGGATCTCCCATCTCTGGATCATATATGTATCCACATACTGTACAAACATATTTTTGCATATTAGTTTTCTCCTTTCCATAGTTTTTATAGGCTTAATTTATAATTATACTAATATCCAAAATTAAAATGTTTAGAAATTAGTATTATTAACATTTTCTTATAGAGCGAAAGTTTCGCTTTTTTATATTGAATATGATACCCCTAAAAACCAATTATAAACAAAATATTAATGTTCAATGCTTTTATTTTAGGGCTTTTGCACAGAATAAAAAACATTTTAAATATTAATCATATTTTTAAATTCTTCCTCATTTAAAACTCTTACCCCTAGCTCATTAGCCTTGTCAAGCTTTGAGCCTGCTTCTTCTCCTGCTATTACATAGTCTGTTTTTTTGCTGACACTTCCGGAAACTTTGCCTCCAAGTCTTTCGATTATCTCTTTAGCTTCATTTCTTCCTATCGAGAGTGTACCTGTTAGAACTACTGTTTTCCCAGTAAACGGACTTTCAGCAGAAAGCTCTTTTTCCTCATATTTAGGTTTTATGCCTAGGTTAAGCAGTTTATCTATATTATCTACAATTTCTTTATCGTGGAAGAATTCTATAATTGCATTAGCTACTACATCTCCTACATCATTTACCTCTATCAGTTCTTCAAATGTCGCATTTTTAAGATTTTCAAGCGTCTTAAATCTTTTAACTAAATCCTTCGCTGTTTTTTCTCCGACATTTGGTATGCCTAAGGCGTATATGAATTTATCTAAATCACAATCCTTGCTCTTTTCAATAGCTTCTATCAAGTTTTCAGCTTTTTTATCTGCAAATCTTTCAAGTCCTATCAAATCTTCCTTTTTTATCTCATATAGTTGAGGCAAGCTCTTTAAATCTAATTCGTCAAACAGCTGGTATGCTGTTTTTTCACTAAATCCATCTATGTTCATAGCGTTTCTGCTTGCAAAATGCACTATCCTAGATACAAGCTGAGGTCTGCATGACATCGAATTAGGGCAAAAATAATGAACACCATTTTGAACTAATTCTACTCCACAGGCAGGGCAGTGACTTAACATTTTTATTTCTATCTCGTTAGAAACGAGGTTTTCATTCTCATTATTTTTAGAAGTCTGCTCATCTTCTCTAAAGCTCTCATCAGAACTTAAATTCTCATTTTCTATAAATTCCTCATCCTCAACTACTCCCATAATCTCAGGGATAACATCATTTGAGCGTCTAACCCAGACTGTTGAATTTATCTTTACATTTTTTCTTAGTATATCCTCGTAATTATTAAGCGTCGCTCTTTTAACTGTAACACCGCCTATGTCAATAGGCTCTAATATCGCAGTTGGAGTTACCTTTCCGGTACGACCTACATTCCATTCTATTTCAAGAAGTTTAGTAGTATATTCTTCTGCTTCAAATTTATACGCAACAGCCCATCTTGGAAATTTTTGGGTATATCCTAATACTTCTCTTGTTTTCATATCATTTATTTTAATAACAAGCCCATCTGTTAACACATCTAAATTTTTTCTCTCAATATTCAAGACTTCTATTTCAGCAATGAGTTCATCCATTTTCTTAAATTTTTTCATGTAATTGGAAACCGGAAATCTATTGCTTTTTAAAAACTCAAACATTTCTTCATGCGTGCTAAAATCCATGTCCTCCATATAGCCTACATTATATATGTATGCTGATAACATTCTCTTTTCTGTGACCTTTGGATCTAAGTTTCTTAATGCTCCTGCCGCTGCATTTCTAGCATTTTTAAGTGGCTCATCTGCTGTTTTATTATATTTTTCAAGTGCCGAAAGAGGCATAATTCCTTCGCCTTGAACCTCTATTTTTCCTTTATACTCTATGCTAAGAGGCAGTGTTTTAATCGTTTTTAACTGAGGTAGTATAGCTTCACCAACAGTTCCATTTCCCCTTGTAGCACCTTGTATTAATATACCATTATCATAAGTTAGATTAATTGTCAAGCCATCAAATTTTAATTCGAGTATAAATTCAAGCTCTGGTAGCTTATCATCATGACTTATATTGTACTCATCTTTTAGCTTGTTCGCTCTTTGCTCCCAGGCATAAAGTTCTCCAATATTTTGAGCCTTGTCTAAACTCCACAGCTTCCCTATATGTATATGCTTCTCAAATTTATTAAGAACTTCCCCTCCTATTCTTTGTGTAGGAGAATCAGCCTGAAAATAGTTAGTTTCTATTTCTAAATTGTTAAGCTCGTCATATAAGTTATCGTACTCCTTATCTGTAATAGTAGGATTATCAAGAGTGTAATAATTATAGCTGTGTTTATTTAATTCGTTTATCAGTGTCTTAATTCTTTCTATTTTATTATTCATACTATACCCCTTGTTATTTGTATATTATTTTAGAGCAAAACTGATTTTGCTTTTTTATCATTATTATCAAATAATTCGAAATTTATAAATAATATTTATATGCCAGAAAATTATGCTTGAAAGTTTAGTATAAACACTTAGACAGGCTATTATATCTTCTCAATAGGTGCAAAGCTTAGCATAACCGTTTTTAAGCCTTTTTGTTCAAATGCTATAGTTGCTTTCTGCTCGCTTCCCTCACCGCTTAATGATATAACACAACCTATACCCCAAGCCTTGTGTCTCACCTTATCACCCGTTGATAGCTTATCTGATTTTAATTTCGGCTGTTTTTCGGCATTGTTCCTGTTATAATCGCTATCTTCGTTTAAATCATCATTTTTTATATCGGCATATACATCAATAACTTTAATGCCATCGCTAATAAATGGACTGGATTTTTTTGGTTTCTTTCTAACAATTGGTTCATCATCATAAAATCCATCAAAGCCATCATGCTCAGCAAAATCGCTAAATTCATCAAATTTATTATTTTTCTTAGTATTTGAAGATGCGTTTGAAGATGAAACCGGCTTATTCAAATACTGCGATGGTATCTCACTGACAAATCTTGAAGGAGCCCTCATCTCGTGATGACCAAATACAATTCTTTCGTTCGTATAAGAAAGATACAATCTTTTCTTTGCTCTTGTAGCAGCAACATAAAAAAGTCTTCTTTCTTCCTCTAAGTCATCATCTGTTCCGTCGTCACGTATTATAGGGAAGCTTCTTTCTTCAAGTCCTGCTACAAATACAACATCAAATTCAAGCCCTTTTGCACTGTGAACGGTCAAAAGTGTAACTCTGTCAATTTCCATCTCGTCTGTTTTATCAATATCTGAGAGCAATGATACGTGTGCGAGGAAATCCTCTAATGAATTTTCTTCATATCTTTCCTCAAAATCCTTTGCGGCTGACATGAATTCCAGAATATTTTCAAGTCTTGACATTCCCTCTATGCTCATATCCTCTTGAGCCATCTTCTCATATCCTGTATCCTCATAGACAGCTTTTATAAATTCTGAAAGTGACAGCGCATCCTTTTTAACCATCAGAAGCTCCATCGTTTCAACAAACTTTTGTATACCAGCCACTGATGATGGCATTATATCCAATTTGTCTACATCATAGCAAGCCTCAAACATTGATATTTCTTGTGAACCTGCATATTGTGTCAAGGTTTCTATAGCCTTTGGTCCTATTTTTCTTCTCGGTAAATTTATAATTCTGTTGAAGCTGTTATCGTCTCTTGCATTTTCTATAAGCATAAGATAGGACATGATATCCTTTATTTCCTTACGTCCATAGAATTTTAGTCCACCTACAATTTTATAAGGTATACCAAACGCCATCAAGCCTTCCTCAAGTGAACGAGACTGAGCATTTGTCCTGTATAATATTGCAACTTCTGAATATTTAATATCATTTTTTTCAAATTCTTTTCCTATATTTGAGGCAATTACAAAGGCTTCTTCCTTTTCATTGTCTGTATTTAAAAGCTGGATAGGCTCTCCGCCCTCAAAGTCTGTATATAAATCCTTGCCTTTTCTTCTACAGTTGTTTTTGATAACAGAATTTGCAGCATTTAGTATAACGTCTGTTGAACGGTAGTTTCTTTCTAGTCTTACTACTTTGGCATTTTCAAAATCCTTTTCAAAATCCAATATATTGTTTATATCTGCACCTCTCCAGCCGTATATTGACTGGTCATCATCTCCAACTACAAATACATTGTTTTCTCCGTTTTCTTTTTTACCCAAAATTTTAACTAAATTATATTGAACATTGTTTGTATCTTGATATTCGTCAACAAGTATGTATTTAAATCTATCCTGATAATATTCTCTAATGTCTGGATTTGTTTGCAACAACTGCAAAGCCTTTACAAGCAAATCATCGAAATCCAAAGCGTTGCATATTTTAAGCTTTTTTTCATATAATTCATAAATTTCTCCAACACTTCTCATAAAGAAATTAGCATAATTTTCTGCTATGAATTTATTTGGTGTATTATAGCGGTTTTTCTCGTTGCTTATAATTGACTTTATTGCATTTGCATTGTATTTTTTAGGATCAAGCTCCAGTTCCTTTATGCAATTTTTTAATACATTTTTTTGGTCATCTGTATCATATATTACAAAGTTTTTCTCGTAGCCAATCCTTTCTATATCTCTCCTTAACATTCTTACGCAGATTGAGTGAAATGTTCCCATCCACATTCTGTCTATATCATAATCTATAAGATGAGCTATTCTCTCCTTCATCTCATTGGCAGCCTTGTTTGTAAATGTTATTGACAATATTTCACCCGGTCTTGCCTTTTCAGTATTAATCAAATATGCAATTCTATGCGTTAGAACACGAGTTTTTCCAGTACCTGCACCTGCTATAACAAGTATAGGTCCTTTATCGTGTGAGGCGGCTTCCCTTTGCTTATCGTTTAAGCCGCCCAACAAATTCGTTTCTTCCATATATTATATATGCCTCCCCAAAAAAAATTTATTCATAAATATTTTAGCCGCTTTTACATTAGCTTTTTTCAAATAGTTTTTTATAACTTCTTCCAATCTTTTTTCACCTATGTAAACATCAAATACAAGAAAGCCCATAATTTAAGTTTTATGAGAATTTGTATTTTTCCTTTCTGAAATGTTTGTAATTTTAATTATAAGTTAATTATTAAATCAAATAAATTCAACATATGTATTCCTATTATAAACCAAATCTTCACTAAATGAAATAAAAAATTATGGTTTTTTAAAAATGATTTTCAAAACTAAAGGCTATCTCAATTTTATATTGAAATAGCCTAATTTTTACTTTTTCTCGTACGCTATTAAGATATATTGTTTTTTAGTTTCAGTCCTTAATTTCGCTTCCTTGTCAAGCAAGCACTGATAATCGTCTTGACTCAAATTCGCTACTTTATAGTCATTAATCTTATCGTTCAAAATATTTTCCTCCTATATACTTTTAATAATATAGTATTATTTTATCATACATAGGATTTTTTTATTCATTTAATAAAGACAGCTTTTTATATATTTTGCCTATAATTTGTTTAAATGTCAATTATTTTCATTTAATTTGCATAAAAAAAGCTGTGCACCCTTTGCTTGACACAATGCTCCAAGCGTTACTCATGTAGTTAGCTCAAATCCAGCTACCCTATGTCACACGAAGCCTTCCACTTACTGCTGCTTCCTTCCGAATCTGACAGGGTTCATGGCTCTTCGTTGCACAGGACCAAACTCTCAACACCACTTTCATAAGGCAGACCCTACACCATTATGCCGCACAAAGGGAATTAAGTCTTGCTACAGCGGATTGCAAGTACAGGGCACCGCTACCTCCCCACTTAGCACAGCTTGATAAGTCTATCATAATTTTGCCTATGTGTCAATATGCAAAATTTGGAACAATAAATTTTGCAACAGACAAGCAAATTTAATCTAATGCCAGTAAATTCAGCACTTATATGGAAAAATGCTATTTACATATCATCCTTTGCTACTCTGAAAGTTTTTTCACCTTTTTCATTTATTATCTCAAGTATAGCAGTTGCAATATTCTTTGCGTGATCTCCAATTCTCTCTAAATCGCTTATAGCATCTAAGAATATAACTCCGGATTTAGGCACGCAAACATTTTTGTTTAAACGGTCCATATGATTTGCTCGTAAATTCGCAAACATTTTATCTATTACATCATCTTTAGCAAATATATTTTCACAATCGTTAGAGTCAGTAGTAACTAAAGCATTAAGCGATAATTGATATATTTCCTTAGTCAAGGCGTACATATCTTTAAATTCAGTAACTGCCAAATCAGAAAAGATTACTTCATCCTCTATCTTGAATGTTGCAAGTTCTGCGATATTTTTAGCGTGATCTCCTACACGTTCAATATAGTTAATACAATTCATCAATACAACAATCTTATCCTTCTCATGAGAGCTTAAATCTTCTTTGTCCAGTTTAACTAAAAATTCAAGGATATGTCTTGTTAAGCTGTTCACCATTTTTTCCTTTTCATGAGTTATATAGATGGCATCCTCATTCTTGTTAATAAACGCATCTATGGCTGAGTCAAGCTCTGCCGCCGCTGTTTTTCCAAGGTGTAAAACCTCTCTCGCAGCTTGATGCACAGCTATAGGCGGTGTTGCGAAAAGTCTTTCATCAATATATTTAACAATGGATTCTTTTTCTATATCCTTACCCCTGATTACAAGCTCTGATGCTTTAACCAGCATGTTTGAAAATGGGAAAAGAAGTACTACGTTAACCAAATTAAATAGTATATGTCCTGTAGCTATTTGCTGAGGTACGTTGCTTTGCACAAACTTTAAAATTAACCATTCTACTGGGAATCTTAAAACAAATAAGAAAATTGCCGACCCAAAAACGTTAAATAATAAATGTATAACTGCAGCTCTTTTTGCTGTTTTATTTGCTCCTATACTTGATAACATAGCTGTTACACAAGTACCTATGTTTTGTCCAAATATAATTGGATAAGCCATAGCTAAGCTGATTCCTCCACCGGATGCAACAGCTATTAAAAGACCTGTTGTAGCACTACTTGACTGTAAAATTGCCGTCATAACAAATCCTACAAAGAGTCCAAGATATGGATTTGTAAATTTTGTTAAGAGACTCATAAATTCCGGATTATTCTGCAATGGTCCCATAGCATTTTTCATCATTTCCATACCAACAAACAATATACCAAAGCCAATTGTAACCTCTGCAATATTTTTAATCCTTTTTCTCTTAGCCAGTATTAACATAAAAGAACTCACACCAACCATCACCGTTGCTATTTTAGTTATATCCAAGGACACTAAAAAAGCTGTGATTGTTGTACCAATATTAGCTCCCATGATAATACCTACTGCTTGTCCTAAATTCATCAGTCCGGCATTTACAAAACCAACTGTCATAACTGTAGTAGCACTACTGGATTGTATTACAGCTGTAACCAAAGTTCCAACTATAAGTCCCATAAATTTGTTCTTTGTCAAAGCAGCCAAAATGCTTTTCATCTTGCTGCCGGCAACCTTTTGAAGTCCATCACCCATGAAGTTCATTCCGAACAAAAATAAACCTAAGCCGCCTAATAAATTAATTGCGATATTCATCTAAATTATTATTCCCTTCTTTAAAAAGTAATATCATTTTACAATATTCAAACTTTTTTATCAATAATTTTTTTAATACTCCATAGATAATTTTATATTTTACTGTAAATTATGTTATGTGCAGGTACAATATCATAACTAATAATGCCTTTACAAACTTATATCTTATGTGATAATATATTCAATGTAGTTTAATATTCAGACAATTTTTGGAGGAGATAAATACTAATATGGATAAACACTTTGTTTATAAGACAGAAGGAAATGTATGTTCAAAGGAAATAAGCTTCAATATCGTTGATGGCTTAGTTAGAGATGTTAAATTTAATGGTGGCTGCAAAGGCAATGTCTCAGGTATCGGAAATCTTGTCGAAGGTATGAAAGCAGAAGATGTAATCACAAGATTAAAAGGCGTAGATTGCCATGATGGACAATCATGTCCTAATGAGTTAGCTAAAGCAGTTGAAAGATGTTTAAGCGAAAATTAACATAAAAAAATATCCGCTATATTAGTTATCAATAGCGGATATTCTTTTTTTTATTTATTTAAAAACCTTTATACGCTTTTCTACATCTTCATATTCGGCTGGGTCAGGCTGTGCTGTTGGGTTTCCGAAAGGCATTTGTGCAATTAATTTCCAAGACTCAGGTAAATTAAATTCTTTTCTTACATCCTCATCAATTATTGGATTGTAGTGCTGCAATGATGCTCCTAAGCCTGCTTCTTCTAATCCTACCCATACTACGTGCTGTAACATACCTGTGCTATGATTTGACCAAATACCGAAATTTTCAGCATAAAGAGGAAATTGCTCCTGCAAGCCCTTAACAACTGCTTGATCCTCATAAAATAAAACTGTTCCATATCCTGATGCAAAGGAATTAATCTTAGCTTCTGTAGCTGAAAATTTATCAGCCGGAACTCGCTTTCTTAGCTCTGTCATAACAATACTCCAAAATTTATTATGATTATCATTTAAGAGCAGTACTACCCTTGAAGACTGAGAATTAAATGCAGATGGTGTATATTTAACTGCATCCTTCAACAAACTTTCCAATTCATTATCCTTAAGAAAGGATTCTTTACTTATATTATAATAGCTTCTTCTATTTTTTATCGCTTCAAAATATCTCATATTAACCTCCATTAGTTTAAAATAAATATAAAACTTAAAATCTATTTATATAAACTTAGCATTTATAACATTACATAAATACTTTTAAATTTGTATCTTTGTTTTATATATTCCCTATTTCATTCTCGTTAAACATAATTTATGTAAATAATAAAATTTTTTACTAAATATTTTGTTACTTTTGTCGATATGTATGGTATATATATATCAATAGTGTATATATTTAAAATTTTACATACTTATTTTCACAGCACAATTATATATTGAAAATACTTCTGTAAAAATACCATTTTAAGCTAAAAAATATAATTTTAAGGAGAATTGAAATGAATACTAAAATTGAACAAGCAAAAACAAATCACGTAAGATTTGCGCTAAATGGTAAAAGTAGCAAACTAGGTATCAAATCAATTAAGTACGAAATTCTGTTTATTTTGTTACCGATTGTAATTGTGACTATGGTTGCTTTATCGCTTATGGGATATTTTACTTCTAGGCAAATTATCCAAGCTGGTAATGAGCATCAAATGGAGTTAAGCCTTTCTACTGCTGTTGAAAAAATAGAAAAATCACTTGCTAAGAACCGAAAGCTAACAGAAACTATGGCAAGGATGATAGAGACAAACATGGATATATTGAAGGAAAACAATTACCGCAAGCTTATGCCTGAATTGTTTGCAAGCAATCAAGAAACCTTTGGCGGTGGGGTGTGGTTTGAACCGTATAAATATGACCCTAATATGAAATATTTTTCACCGTACTGTATGTTAGAAAATGGTAAAATGACTTATGTCAGTAATTATTCTTTAGGCGAAGGTCTTTATTATACCGAAGCTGAGTGGTACACTAATGTGATGAATACGGATCAAAGTGCATTGTGGAGCAGTCCGTACTACGATGAATTTACTAATGTCTCTATGGTTACATCATCTTCTCCTTTTTATGATTCTTTTGGTAAATTTATGGGAGTTGTAACTGCTGATATTGATTTAACGCAGTTGCAGAATATGGTCGTAGATCTTCAAGTTGAAAAAGATGATAAGGCCTTTTTGCTTGATCCTAACGGAGCTTATATTGCAGATAGTGACAGTTCAAAGATACTTAAAGTAAATATCACCGGGGATAGCAATCCAAGCTTAGCAAAGCTCGGAAAAGAGATTCTTTCTCAGAAACAAGGAAATGGAACTTTTACGGAAAACGGCAAAAAATATCAAGTTTGGTATACAATAATTCCGGAGTCCGGATGGATTGTTGCCATTTCAAGAACACAAAATCAATTATTCAGTAAAGTTAATACTCTTGGAAATACTCTAATACTGATTTGCACTATATCAGCACTGCTTGTTGCTGTAATTCTAGTCTTATTAATACAAGGAAAAGTTGTTAATCCTTTAGATAAGCTCGTGGATGTGACTGGTAAAATTGCTGATGGAAACTTAAATGTAAATGTGGACAGCAATTTAAAAAATGAAATTGGACTTGTTTTTTCATCTATTAATAGAACAACGGGCAGATTGAAAAACTATATTTCTTATATTGACGAGGTATCTGATATTTTAAATCAAATTTCAATCGGTAATTTGGATTATACCTTAGAGCTTCATTATACCGGTGAGTTTGAAAAAATAAAAATTTCGCTTGAAAATATCCGTTCATCTTTAAATCAAATGATGTGGGTAATAAACTCTACTATTTCCCAAGTTAATACAGGAACTGCTCAAGTTTCAAGTGCTGCACAATCACTTGCACAGAGTTCATCAGAGCAAGCTGCAACTGTGGGAGAGCTACATAGCTCTGTTGAACAGCTTACTAAGCAAGCACAGAAAAATTTGGAAAATGTCAAATTTGCTATTGATTCTGCAAATCAAACCAGCAACGGAATGATTGAGGGAAATGAGCGTATGATGGAATTGACAGAGGCAATGTCAAATATTAACTCAGCGTCTGGTCAAATAGCTCAGATTACAAAAACCATTGAAGATATAGCATTTCAGACTAATCTTCTCGCTCTGAACGCTACTATTGAAGCTGCACGTGCGGGAGAAGCAGGAAAGGGATTCTTGGTCGTAGCGGATGAAGTTCGTAATCTAGCTGCAAGGTCGTCTGAAGCAGCAAAGAAAACTGCTGAACTGATTGAATATTCAGTGAGTACAGTAAACAGAGGCTCTGAGCTTACGGAAAAGACTGCTCATATATTACAAGAAATTATACAAATAGAAACTGTTGCAAATGATGGTCTTTCTAAAATCGAAAAAGCTACTACTGAGCAAACAAAGGCTCTTGAAGATATTACTGAGGGACTTTCTCAGGTCGCAGCAATTGTACAGGCAAATGCAAGTGCTTCAGAGGAAAATTCTGCGGTAAGTGAAGAAATGTCCTCACAAGTATCTATATTGCACGAAGAAATAGCAAAATTTAAGTTAAGCTCTGATTCTGTCGGCAGTTCAATCTAAATTAATATTTATATGTATATGCTTCAAAAAAAATACTGACTTAGCTTTTGTAGGCTTAAAATTAATGATAATGATTTTCAGTAAAAGGACTATTAGATATTTATTTCTAATAGTCCTTTTTGTAAATAATGTAAACTCATAATATATTTAAAATACAAACCTAAATTTTTTATATACTTTTTGTTAAATTTAATTCAATACGAAACTTTTTAGATAAATAAATTATTTATTCGTTCAATAATTCTTCCTTTTTAACACAATAGTATTTTAAAGAAATAGTTGCCGGTCCTTCTATTATATTTCCATGTATATCAAACCTTGAGCCATGACATCTGCAATCCCATGTTTTTTCTGCCTTATTAAATTTGACTTCACAGCCTAAATGCGTGCATATTGGCTTTATGCAGTGAAAAACATTATTTTCATCTAAGTAAACACCTAGCTTTGTTAAATTGTGATTGATAATAATTCCATCACAATTTTTTAAATTTTTAAGTTCGTCTTTAGAGTATACTAAAAATCTTTTAACTAATCCAACTACAACATTTCCGCTTGATTCTCCAAACTCCTTTACTGAATTTAAGCTTACGTTTAAATTCCTGTTTGGTGAAAAAATGTTATTGTATTTTTCAGAGTTGTTTAATATACTGTTGCTTATTATATTAGCCGCTACAGCTGAACTTGTCATGCCCCATTTATTATAGCCGGTTGCAACATAAATATCTTTATGGCTTTTATCAATATTTCCTATAATTGGTATCTTGTCATAGCTCATGCAGTCTTGAGTAGACCATTTAGATAATATCTCACACTTTGAAAAATATCTTGTTACATATTCCTCTAATTCTTTATAGTATGAGCTTTCCTCACTAACCGCACCGACCTTATGATTGCCTCCTCCTACAAGTAAAATATCTTGATTATTATATTGTTGATATCTCAGAGAGCGAACTGTTTTATCAATGCTTAAATACATTCCGTCAAATTTTTTTACGCTTGTTTTGCACGCTATTACATAGGATTTTTCTGCATATAATTTTAAGAAAAACAGTCCAAGCGTTCTGTCAAAAGGATAATGAGAGGAAACTATAATTTTGTCAGCATAAATATGTCCCTTATCAGTTATAACTTTATAAGGTTTATCATCTGATATGATATCAACAGCTCTTACATTTTCATATATCTTAATATTGTTGTTCTCTAAAATCTCAGCAATACTAAAAAGATATCTTAAAGGATTGAATTTATATTGATTTTTAACAACTACTCCGGCAGAAATAGGAAATGGTAAATTAAAATTTTCTTTTAGTTCACAATCTATATTAAGTTTATTGTAAGCCTCATATTCATTTTCTAAGTCATAAGTATTATTTTTGTCAGTTGTGAAAAGTATGGAATCATTTCTTTCAAAGTCACAGTTAATTTTGTTATTATTAATTATTTCATTATATAAGGAAATTCCATCCAAATTTGCGTTGTAATAATCTTTGGCTGTATCCATGCTGAAATTTCTGATTAAATAATCATAAATTAAATTATGCTGAACAGTTATCTTGGCTGTAGTGTATCCGCTTGTACCATAGCCAATGCTTGAGGCATCAATAATTCCTATTTTATAGCCCTTATTCATCAGTAGATAAGCTGTATTAAGCCCTGATAAGCCAGCACCTATGATTAATATATCAAATTCTTTATTTTCAATATCTGAGCCTTGTTCCTTATATATTTCTGTAGTTTTAAATTTTGCAGTTTCATGCCAAAATGAAGTGTATGGATGATTCATAATTCCTCCGAAGATATATTTTATATAAATTTTCTTATATGTAAGAAAGGAACACAGAAATATCTGTGCCTTAATTTTTATCACCTAATCTCTGATTAGTTTCTAATTTAAGATTAATTTGATATCCTGTGTTCCTTTTTTGTTATTTCCTTAAATTATGAAAGTCCTTGTTGATTTGTGGTCCAAACTGCGAAGGTTGATTATTAGCAATCATTTTTTCGCCCATTCTTACCATCTCCCTCACTGCAAGCCCGTTAACTAATGCCGGATACATTTTATCCTGCATATCATTAGTAGGCGGCGTGTATCCCATGTCTGAAGCTATTTCCATTTTAAGCATATTAACCGCCTGCTTTGCCTCCGGAACAACTAACTTATTCTTCCTAGCCATTGCATATCATTCCTTTCATATTTATTTAAGAAAAAATTTGAATAAACTATGACAAACAATGAAATTTGCCATAAGCTCTTTCACAAATTTATTAGCAATATTTTAATATTTTTAGAAATATTTCAAATATTGTCTATATAGTTTTGTGAAAAGCATAGTTATATTTTCTCCAAAATAAATAAAATAAACATGAAATTTTAATAATTATATTATATAAAACTAGAAATTAAACACTGATGTTTACTGCTTTTACTTTTATAAACATATTAACAAAATTTTAGTAAATTATATTTTAATAATATTGCTTTTAAAAATTTTAATTATCAAAAAATTCAAAAGTCCGTTGTATACAACGGAC
>DCPV01000307.1:18048-18374 GCA_002323775.1 Firmicutes bacterium UBA1535
CGTTGTATACAACGGACTTTTATTTTTATATAGCATGGCTATCATAAACCAAACTATAATTATTTAATTCTTTCCCTGAATATATGCTTTCAACTTCTTCATCGACAAGCTCTAATACATCTTTATCGTATGATATTTTAGCACATGTTCCACAGCTTGAGCTTAGTACTCTAGGTGTAGGAGCTAGGATACACTCAATACCTTTTTTATCCATACTTCTATTAAATTTTATAGCTCCTGACTGCGAGAAAAAAATTACGATATATTTCATTTTATTTTTCTGCCTTTATAGTATAGTTTTCATTTCCTTCAACTATACTAACAGA
>DCPV01000307.1:18437-18862 GCA_002323775.1 Firmicutes bacterium UBA1535
TCCTTCAACTATACTAACAGAAAATCCTTTACTTGTCAAAAATTTAGTTACATTTGTTTTTGAAGTATTGTTATCTACTATTACTTCAATTGAGTCTGTACTATCATTCAAAGCCTTCTTTGTCATCAATACCGGTTGAGGGCAAGAAGTTCCGCTTGTATCTACCTTAATCATATAGACCTCCTATTAGGCACTCTTTTTTGAAAATGAATTTACTACTGATACAATTAATAAAAATGCAAATCCTATTCCTACAGCAATTTGTCCATTGAATGTAGGTCCAGCAGCACTTGAAGCAAGACCAAAATTGTGTGCTACAGCAGCACCAACAATCATACCAACTGCTGTAACTGCAGAGTCAACATTTCCTTCACCTGCAAGTATAAGCTGTCTTAAAGGACAACCGCTTAACAGTACCGAACCCC
>DCPV01000016.1 GCA_002323775.1 Firmicutes bacterium UBA1535
AATAAAAAATTTATAATAATAAACTAACAGTTTAGTATTTGTAAACTTATTTGTATTTTATTCATGCTTTTTAATAATAAAATATTTTTTATTTTTTTAAATTGCGGTAAAATATAGTTGTAACAAAAATTTATAGTAAATTTTCAACATCAGAAAAAATTTATTTTATAACATTGTCAATTTTTATATTTGTAAATTATAAGTTACAGTTATTCTATCCAGATTTTAATATTACCAAGACATAATGTTCAATATTGTAAAAAGATTATTTTATCCATGTTTTCTAACAGGAATATTTTTTACTATTTCCGATAAACTATAACCGTTAGGAGGTGTTCAATGTGAATATGAGCTTTGATGCGGTGTATTATGAGCCAAATGCGCTTGATTATAAGCTGGGACAGATGCTAAAGTGTAAATACGCAAGCCTGCCATGGATAGAAATAGAAAGTCATAACCGTATAATAGAAATGACATCAGCGGACAACCGTGATTTTCCAAAACTAAAAAAACATCTGATTATAGGAATAAGAAAGACACATCGATATGTCCCGAATTATAAGGTTTCTGACTGGCTTGTACCTTACACATCCTCTGGTTGCAGGGCAATGTGCCTATACTGTTATCTAGTATGCAATTACAATAAATGTGCCTATCTACGCTTGTTTGTCAACCGTGAGCAAATGTTAGACAGACTTCTTAAAAAGGATGCCTCTACTCTCGTACCACAAACCTTTGAAATTGGCAGCAACAGCGATTTACTGCTTGAAAACACAATAACAGATAATTTGCTCTATACAATAGAGCGTTTTGCACGTGAAGGTCGTGGCAGCCTAACGTTTCCGACAAAATTTGATATGGTAGCTCCCTTGCTTAACCTTGATCACCGCGGAAAGACCATATTTCGCATGAGCGTGAACCCTCAGGAAATAATAAACCGAATAGAATTAGGCACTTCTCCACTGTCTGCAAGAATCCGTGCGTTAAATGACATGGCGGAGGCAGGATATCCGGTAGGGCTGTTGATTGCACCCGTAATTCTTCTTCCGAACTGGAAGCAGCTGTATGAGGAACTGATAGAGCGTCTGGCAGACGAACTGAGCTACAAGGTTATGCAAAATGGCTTTATAGAAATTATACTAATGACGTACAGTTTCGTGCAAAATGCCATTAACACAGAAGCTTTCCCAAATGCTATCCAGCTTTTCGATAGGGAAACCATGACCGGACGTGGTCGAGGCAAATACTGCTATCGAAACGATATACGTGCAGAGGCCGAAAACTTTTTACGAGAAAAGATATCACAACAGTTAGGATCTATGTCGATACTGTATATTTCATAACACTTTTTGATAGCAGCTTAAATATGAAATATTAGAGGACTGCATAAAAGGCATCTGCAAATTCCTGTTTAATTTATCCATTATGAACGCTTGTATTTATATATAAAGAAAGACATAGTCACCTCTTGTCGAGGAAGCTATGTCCTTTTTGATATGTGTTGATAAAATAGATATCCTTTTGTTACAGCAAAGAATTAAACTATTATGCCTTAAAACTTTATGATTTTAAGAATATTTTTTCTAAATTAGCTCCAAACTCATAGATTTAACTTTTTATATTTATTTTATTAAATTATTTCTACGTAATAATTATAATACAATTTAATATTTATTAGTAATATTTTTATTTTTTATGAATTGTACTCTCGCCTTCTTTTATTTTATGAATTATTAATGTTTTTCTAAAATATAAACTACTGCTAATATATGTTGATATAAAAATACAAGACAAGTACTTATAGTTAAAATAATCAAAAATCTTACAGTATTTAATCTTTGTCATAAATAAAACCTATAATATGATGACATAAATAATATTTGTGATATAATATATTATAAACAATAATCCATTAATGGAAAATATCTTATTAAGGAGTATATTATGCCCTATTTAAGTGAGAATGAAGTATTAGATTTAAAACAGGAGCTTCGTTATTTAAAGTTGCTGGCAAAGGGGTTTCCTACAATTGCTTCCGCTTGTACAGAAATAATCAATTTACAAGCAATATTAAATCTTCCAAAGAGCACTGAACATTTTTTATCAGATATTCATGGTGAGTACGAAGCCTTTAACCATGTTCTAAGAAATGGTTCAGGAAATATAAAACGCAAAATTACTGAGGTTTTCAGAGAAATAATGAGTGAAAGAGAAATCAAATCTCTTGCAACTCTGATTTATTATCCCGAGCAGAAATTAGAAATTATTCGCAAACAGGAAGATAATATCAATGAATGGTACAAGATTACCATTTATCGCCTTATTGAAATCAGCAGAAAAGCAGCATTTAAATATACCAGGATGAAAATAAGAAAGGCACTTCCTACAGAGTTTGCATATATCATAGAAGAACTGATGCACAAGGGGTACAAGGAATATGACAAGGAAGAATATTACAGTGAAATCATAAATTCAATTATTACAGTTGGCAGAGGGGATGAATTTATAATTGCTATATCAAAGCTCATCCAAAGATTAGTTATAGATAGATTACATATTGTCGGAGATATATTTGACAGGGGACCAAGTGCAGAAAAGGTGATGGAGACACTTTTAAATCATCATTCTGTGGATATCCAATGGGGAAATCATGATGTATTGTGGATGGGTGCTGCGGCAGGAAGCACAGCATGTATTGCAACAGTAATCAGAATTTGCACAAGATATGCAAATTTAAATACTATTGAAGATGGATACGGTATCAATATGCTACCTCTTGCAACCTTTGCCTTAGAGTTTTACGATGATGACGAATGTATTCAATTTAAACCAAAATTAGAAAGCGGAATAACCTGTACTGACAATGATTTAAAGCTTATAGCTAAAATGCACAAGGCAATTTCCATCATACAGTTTAAGTTAGAAGGAGAAATTATTAAAAGGAGACCTCATTTCTGTATGGATGATAGACTTCTTCTGGAAAAAATAAACTATCAAGATGGCACAATTGACTTATACGGAAAAACGTATCAGCTAAATGACACTAATTTCCCGACAATTGACCCTGCTGACCCTTACAAATTGACTAAAGAGGAATTTGATTTAGTCGATAAGTTAAAATTTTCATTTTTAAACAGTGAAAAGTTGCAGAAGCATATAAAGTTTTTATTGTCAAACGGGAGCATGTATCTGAAGTTTAATTCAAATCTTTTGTACCACGGATGTATACCCGTAAATGAGGATGGTACATTCAAAAAGGTAAAAATCGGATTCTCAGGTAAAGAATATAGCGGAAAAGAATATCTTGATCGTCTCGATACCTTGGTAAGAGAAGGTTACTTCCATGAAGACGATCCTAAAGCAAAGCTATACGGCATGGATTTAACCTGGTATTTATGGACCGGATCGGATTCTCCTTTATTCGGTAAAGATAAAATGACCACTTTTGAGAGATATTTTATAAATGATAAGTCTACTCATAAGGAAAACAAAAATCACTACTTCAAATTGGAAGAAAGTGAAAAAATGTGTCGGATAATATTTGAAGAATTTGGATTGAATCCAGATACCTCACATATTATAAACGGTCATGTTCCGGTTAAAAGCAAAAACGGTGAAAGTCCTATAAAAGCAAATGGAAAGCTTATAGTCATAGATGGCGGATTTTCGAAGGCTTACCAAAGCACTACTGGCATAGCCGGATACACCCTTACATACAATTCCTATGGTCTGCTGCTTGTTTCTCATGATCCATTTGAATCCACACAAAAAGCAATCGAGGAAGAAAAGGATATTCATTCAACCACAATGGTTCTTGAAAAGGAATTAGAAAGAAAGAGAGTAAAGGATACAGATAACGGCAAGGAGATAATGGCACAAATAAAGGATCTGGAAATGCTTTTAGACGCATACAGAATTGGATTGATTAAAGAGCAATAAATTTTACAGTAATGTGGATATATAATAAAGATATTTCATCAATAATACCATTGTTCTACGTTGAACTATAAGTCACTAA
>DCPV01000073.1 GCA_002323775.1 Firmicutes bacterium UBA1535
TATTGCTTTCCAATGACGGTGGAAAATCCGTTGAAGCCTACAAAGAACTTTTCAATTTATTCTGTTCGGTTCACAGCTCAGGGGCTACTTCCATACTTTCTTCACGAAGGTTTACACCAAACACCTTCTCTCTTTGCTTCCAACAAGTATGTACTCCTCCTCGTCAATGCCTTTATTATTTTCAATTTTATTTATAATACTACCAAAATAAATTTTTGTCAATATAAAAATTTTATTTTTTACAATATTCACAAAAATATAAATAGTTTAAAATTCAATTTATACTTACCCTTTATCTTGACAAAAGTGATTTTACTTAATATAATTTTAATGTATATTTTTTAAAGCAAAATATTTTAGATTTTAGAGAAAATAGACAAAATTCTATGTAAGGAAAAATATAAAATGAGAAAAAATGCTTTTTGTACCTTTATAATGAAAAATGACAGCTTTGCACCGGGAATTTTGACATTTGCATATTCTATCAGGAAGCAAAGGATTAATGCTGATTTAATCTGTATTGCAACTAAGGATGTATCTGAAGATTGTATATTTGCATTTAGACAGTTGTACGACTTTGTTTTTGTCGTCGACCAATTATATGTGAATAATAATAACAAGCAGCAACGTCAGGACAGAAATTATCTGTTTGCAAGGTTTTCTATTTTAAAGGTTTTAGAGAAAAGAAAAATGTTTTATGACAGAGTAATTATTTGTGATGCTGATTTATTACCACTTCGTAATTATAGAGATTTATTAAATGTTCCTGCTCCCAGTGGAATACTGAACGAATGTAAGGAAAATGTAATTGGTCCCTCCACGGAGTCAGACAGTGGTGACAACTGGATATGGCACGATGTGTATAAGGATATACCTCATATGGCAGCTATACCAAAGGAAATCACAGACAGAGTAAGATATGATAAAAATAATTTAGGTGTCAATGCTTGTATATATATTTTAAATCATGAAGTTATAAAATACCAAGATATAGTTGATGATTTAGATAATGAGGAGACTATGAAAATTGTAGAAAATTTTTCATGGCCTGAGATGCAGTATTTAACAATGAAATTGTCAGGATTATGGCATAATATTGACCTAAAATATGCTAGCTTTAACAGCTATCCTAATTTACACGCTATTTACGGAACGCATTATGCCGGTCTCAAACCTTGGAATATAAAAAACGAATCATATCTTCATTATTGTAAACATGATGATTATAAGCTTTGGATTTGCATATTTTTAAATATGATAAAATCTAACAAAAATTTATTGCTATGCAATGAAATAAAAAAAATATTTAATTTTTTAGTTGAATTAGTTAGCTCTGATAAGCAATATGTCTTATCGGTTAAAGACTATCCTGAATATAAATATTTGATTAGTTAAATATAATAAGCGTATACTTCTAACAAATATAAAAGACAGCTTAATTTCAAAGCTGTCTTAAATTGTTTTTACCTATTTTTTAATTATTATTTTACTAATTTCTTAACAGCTTCAACTATTTCCTTTTCTGTTAAGCCATATTTTTCTAATAATTCGTTTGGCTTTCCGGATTCTCCAAAGGTATCCTTTACTCCAATTCTTATTACCGGAACTGGACATTCCTCTGATATCGCTTCTAAAACTGCACTTCCTAATCCGCCAATTATGCTGTGTTCTTCAGCAGTTACTATTCTTTTTGTTTCCTTTGCTGCTTTTATTATCAATTCTGAATCCATTGGCTTGATTGTGTGTATGTTTATAACTCTTGCGTTAATTCCCTCAGCCTTTAATATTTCTGATGCTTTCAATGCTTTTTCTACCATTATACCTGTTGCAATAATTGAAACATCATTTCCTTGCACCAGTTCAACACCCTTGCCTATTTCAAACTTATAATTCTCATCAAATATTTCTTCAACTGCTGCCCTTCCAAGTCTGATATATACAGGTCCATCGTAATTTGCTGCTGCAATTACTGCTTTTTTTGCTTCTACTCCGTCAGCAGGGTTTAATACTACCATATTTGGTATACTTCTCATTAAGCTTAAATCCTCTATAGCTTGATGTGAAGCTCCATCCTCACCTACTGTAAGCCCAGCATGAGTTGCAGCTATCTTAACATTTAATTTAGGGTATGCTACAGTATTTCTTATAATCTCAAAGGCTCTCCCAGCCGCAAACATTGCAAATGTGCTTGCAAAAGGAATTTTACCTGCTAGTGATAGTCCGGCAGCTGTTCCTACTAAGTTTTGCTCTGCTATACCAACATTTATAAATCTTTCCGGAGCTACTTTTTTAAATTCTGCAGTCATAGTAGATTTTGATAAATCTGCGTCAAGTACCACTATATTAGGATTTTCTACAGCTAATTGCTTTAGTGCTTCTCCATACGCCTGTCTTGTTGCTATTTTAGCCATTATTTCATACCTCCTAACTCGTTAAGTGCAATGCTAAGCTCATCATCGCTTGGAGCCTTTCCATGCCAGCCTGCATTGTTTTCCATGAATGATACGCCTTTTCCCTTTATAGTCTTAGCTATTATCATCACTGGCTTATCTTTTATTTTTCTTCTTTCTTCAAATGCCTTTTCTATATCAGCAAAATCATTGCCATTTATTTTTATAACATGCCACCCAAAGGCTTCAAATTTTTTATCAAGTGGCTCTACTGAAACTACTTCTTCATTTTTTCCGTCAATTTGCAAACCATTGTGATCTAATATTGCTGTTACATTGTCAAGCTTGTTATGTCCTGCAAACATTGCAGCTTCCCATACCATGCCTTCTTGAACTTCTCCGTCTCCAAGCATTACAAACACTCTGCTAGACTTATTATCCATTTTAAATCCCATAGCCATACCATTACCTATAGACAAGCCTTGACCAAGCGAGCCTGTTGAAGCCTCTACGCCTGTAACCTTTTTCATATCCGGATGTCCTTGTAATTTAGAATTTATTCTTCTAAAGCTATTAAGAGATTCCTTATCAATGAAGCCTTTTTCAGCTAATACCGAATACAGCACTGGAGATGCGTGACCTTTTGATAAAATAAATCTATCTCTATCTTCGTCTTTTGGATCGTTAATATTCATTTCTTTAAAATATAGATATGTCAGTATCTCTACTGCTGAAAGTGAGCCACCTGGGTGACCGCTTGAAGCAGCATGAACCATTTGTACAATGTTTTTTCTAATATTATTGGATATTGTTTCCAATTGTGTAAAACTCATAATTTATTTATCCTTTCTTTTAAAAATTTTATTTGTTTTTCATACCTTCCCAATCAGCTAAAAACTGCTGAATACCTTTATCTGTTAAAGGATGGTTTAACATCTGAGCTAATATCTTGAATGGAACAGTTGCTATGTGGCATCCAAGAGCTGCTGCTCTAGTTGCATGTATAGGATTTCTTATGCTCGCTGCTATAATTTCTGTGTCTATATCTGCATAATTATCAAAAATATCAACTATTTCTTGTATAAGAGTTATTCCGTCTAAACCTATATCATCTAATCTTCCTACGAACGGGCTTACATATGTTGCTCCAGCCTTAGCTGCAAGCAGCGCCTGTGCTGCTGAAAATATCAAGGTTACATTTGTTTTTATACCTTGTGATGAAAGAATTTTTACTGCCTTTAATCCCTCATCTGTCATCGGTACCTTTATAATTACATTTTTATGGATTTTTGAAAGCACTAAAGCTTCCTCTACCATTTTATCACTTTGCAAGGATATAACCTCTGCACTAATTGGTCCATCAACTATTTCAGCTATTTCCTGTATTGTTTTGTGAAAATCTCTGCCTTCTTTTGCTATCAAAGAAGGATTAGTTGTAACCCCACAAACTATACCCATGCTAGCCGCCTTTTTTATTTCCTCTATATTTGCAGTATCAATAAAAAGTTTCATATTACTCCTCCATTTATTTAATATTTTATTTTTTAATAAATTTATTTTTTATAATATAATTAAAATACAATATTATTCAATCACTTTTACAATATCGCTTCCGCTAAATATTATTTTAAGCATAAACTGCGGTAAAAGCATTTGTCTTTTAATTCTCTTTGGC
>DCPV01000066.1:0-3123 GCA_002323775.1 Firmicutes bacterium UBA1535
ATAAAATGAACATAGGAAATAAAACGGGCAATATCTTACTATACCACAGAGTAATTCCGCTTATAGCTCCTGACCTGACAATATTTGGCTGAATAAAGAATATTATAATCAAAATTAAAGCAAATATAGGTGCTAAATTTTTTCTAATCAATTGATGCCTCCATGTAAAGAATTTGTTGGTTTTTCCTATAAATGGAGGATAATATTAAATATAAAAATAAAAACACCTCCAAGATAATATATTGTCCTTAAGGTGCTTATATGTCCACTATTTAATATAGTCTACATTTTTTTTATATTCAAGATTATAAAAATTTTCTCTGTTTTTAAACGGTAAATAATATATATTGCTTGATTTGTTCGTCATTTCAAACACTTTGCTATTTTTTACATCAATACCATTTCTTTTATAATCAGAAAATTTTGTTATTATAGCAGTGTTATTTTCCTTTGCGTGGTTTAGAATTTTCTTTCCGTTAAAATTAAACGCTAAGGCTTTAATATAGTTATTATCATTTTCCTTTAAATAATCGATGTCTGCTGTTGTTATATCCAAAAGAATATTTAATAAAATACGCCTTATTCTTGAATATGTATAACGCTTTGACTTGATTGACATTATGAAATCATCAAGAGTTTTGTGTTTGCAAGCATTATCATAAATTTTGTTTTCCAAACCCTCAGTTATATCATATATTGTTTTTAAGTAGTTTTTGTCAGAGCTAATTATCTTATAATATATTAGGTCTAAATAGTTATCAAGACTGTTAAATAGTTTATGCTCTTTATAATAATCTTTTAGCAAGGCATATGAAATAGGGGGCAGGGAAGCCTTGGTTTTTATTAAATTCATATCTAAAACTTCACTTCTAATAGCTGTAGCACTCGCAAATTTATTGGTAATTTTTTTATCATTATGCTGTGCCATATGTCTTTTTATTGGTAAAAAATCTACATTAAAATTAATTTTTCTTGCAGCCTTAATATATTCCAATCCTAGGGTGTTATTAGGTAATAATGTCAAGTCATCCGAATGATTATTAGCTTCGCTTAATAGAGTGTTAATAGCACTATTTACTGCACTTGGATACGACAAACCCTCGCTTACATACTCTTTAAGCAAAAGATTATATTCTTCCACATTATTTAGCTGAAAATCTGCAATTTTATTTAACAAATTAATATCTGTATTTTCACAGCCAAAGCTTATTGTCGATACATTTAATTTTTTCAGCTCTCTTATAGCTCCAAGTGCGAAAAGCTCTGCATTTTGGCATGAAAAAGGAAAGGGTAGTTCTATAACTAAATCCACACCACTTTTTATAGCCATTTCAGCACGTGTATATTTATCTATTATGGCTGGCTCTCCACGCTGAACATAATTACCGCTCATAACAACAGCAACGCCGTCACATTGTGACTCTTTCCTTGCCATTTCTAATTGATATTTATGTCCAAGGTGAAAAGGATTATATTCTACTACTATTCCTAATATTTTCAAAAATGCTCCTCCGTCTACTTTATGAATTTTCTAATTTTAATAACAAAAAGCTATAGTTCAACAGCTGAATTTAATGTGAATTCATTAATATTAAATCCACCGTATAAAGATAAAATTTCATTTGTCAAATCAGTATACAATATCATCTGTTGTTCAATATTTTTTTCAATAATACATTTTTCAATAAGAATTTTGATATTATCGTGCGGTAATTCTTTGAGCATGTACTTTTTGCGTACTATTTCAGATGAAGCATTGCCTAAAATTGTTTTGAAATTATATGGTCTGTTTATGCTTTTCATGTAACTGTAAATCATACGGTTAAGTAGATTATAATATAAAAAACTAAAATCAGCCTTACTGTTATCGTAGGCATCTTGCAAATCATCAAGCATATCCCATAAAAAATATTTTGTCAATTCTGACATTTCATATTTACTGTTGCAGTAAAATTCTTCAATCATATTATTGCCAATATTTTTTAATTCTACGACTTTTCCTGTTAAATCTTTAAGTATTTTACCTGTTGCAAATTGAGTTTGACACATTAAACTCTTATCCTTTAAGTCCTGATTAAAATACGAAAGAATTTGCTTCGGAGGGTTGGCAAAGTATTCAATTAACAAGCCATCAACAACTCTGTTTCCTCGTTCTCTATAATCACATGTATCATTCAAAAGCAAATGTACATCTAAATCGGAATGATTGCTTGGATTTCCTGTTATGTAGCTTCCGCAAACAATAACACCGATTAAATCTTGTTTATGCTCAAAATTTTCAATAAATTTATTAAGTCTTGTTTCCCATTCCATAAAATAACCTCTAGTTTATATTTTAATTAGTTGAAAAATCGATCTCGTATTTTATTCCATCATGAATAAGTATGCCATCTGTTAAACGAATACAAAGGATGCAGGTATCTGGGTTGCTATCTTTATTTTTATCATTACAATAACAATCAGAAAAAATAACTCTTAATTTTTTTGCAATTTCTGCATTCTTATCATCACATGGATGTCCAATATTTTCGCCAATACCATGAGCTGTAAACCATTCGCTGCATAGTGCAACAGTAGGGTTTGCATTTATGTTCTTCATTTTATTGGAGTGTGCATGGGTTAATGTGTAAAATGTACCATCTTCATAATAACTATCGACAATTCGAACATGAGGGATGCCATTTTCTATAGTTGCAACTGAAATCAATGTATCATGACCAAATCGTTCATCCATATTTTTTTGAATATCGGAATTAATTTTTTCTTTCATTTTAACCTCCATATAATGGTAATTTATTTTAATTTTATAAAAAGCAATAATATCAAATAAACAGCTTGTTACACAAGGTTTATTAATTCAGCCTTGTGTAACTTATAGTCTACAGTAGAATGATTTACACAAGCTGGTATTTTGATAATTAATGATTTATATTTTAATACCATAAATTTAACCTTTAATTTTTATCAATATTTTATTATTTATAATACGAACAGTTTCTTCATGCGAAAATGATTGCTCTAATGTTTAAAAATCAGTGTTAGTCTATATGTAATGTATAAACAGACGATTCGTATATTATATTTGCTTTAGGCTGCTTAAAGCTGCTTTTATGGTTTAGTTTC
>DCPV01000066.1:3247-4024 GCA_002323775.1 Firmicutes bacterium UBA1535
GGTTTAGTTTCATCCCGCACTTTTCCATAACTTTAGCTGATGCAGTGTTTTCTGTTGCACAATCTGATTTAAAATCTTTAATTCCTAAACTTTGACCATATGAAATAACAGCATTCACAATTTCAGTAGCAAAACCTTTACCCCAGAATTTTTGCTTAATTGAATATCCAAATCCCCATTCATCATTTCTGTTTGTATTGCCAAAGCAACAAGTTCCAATAACTTCGCCAGTATCTTTTAAGGTTGCGACTGTTAAGTAATCCTCTAATTTTTCAACATCTTCACATATGGATATAACTTCTTCTAATGACTCAACGGGATCGCACATGTATTTTTCATTCTCACTACTGCTCCATATTTCCCAAACATCTTTAGCATCATCTTGCAACATATTGCGAAGTATTAATCTTTCGCTAATAATATTATCTGTAAACAAAATTATCATCTCATTTCTTAAATTAGTATTGTTTTATATAGTGTATACAATTTTACCATATAAAACTAATAGCTACAAGAAAAATGATAAATTTAATCATAAATATTAGTTTTATTTTTGTACTAAAAATACTTTGCTTTATAGTTATAACTTATTGAAGCAAAGAAATTTGTAATTACGTATTGACAAACAAATTTCAATAACATATAATGAAATTACGTAATTACGAATTTGTTTATTTTGTAATTGGAAAGGAGCGAGATTATAATGGAAAGAAATTTAGCGGAAGAAATTGACAGATTAAAAGATGAAATCATAGAAATCAAAGAAAAAATTATGGC
>DCPV01000064.1 GCA_002323775.1 Firmicutes bacterium UBA1535
TATTATTACAGATTGGCTGACATCCGGCAGAGTGTACTCTGCTCCCAATGCCGCTGCCGCACCGCAGAACGAGCTGACTCCCGGCACAACTGCATACTCTATATTTTCTCTAGCCAAAATATCTATCTGTTCTCTTATCGCTCCATAAATACTGGGGTCTCCTGTATGTAGCCTCACTGTAGATTTATTTTCAGACTCAGCTTTTTTCATAAGCTCTATGACTTCTTCAAGAGTCATGGAAGCGCTGTTATGTATTTCACATCCCTCTTTTGTGTAGCTTAAAAGCTCCTTGTTAACCAATGAACCTGCATATATTAAAACATCTGCTTCTGTTAAAAGCTTATGTCCCCTCATAGTAATTAAATCCTTTGCACCCGGTCCTGCTCCTACAAAATTTATCATTCTTATCTATCCTTTTCCTTTAATTTGAGTTTAGTAATCCTTGTTCGTTTGAATATATTATTAAGCTTGTCTTTAACTTGTTATCGACTTTTTTATTTATATAAAATAATGCTCTTTCACTGATTTTAGAAATTACTTCTTTTAGAATATTTTCCCTTATCAATATTTCAAGTACGCCTTCTGTAGTAACACAGTCCAAAATTTCTTTTATTACCTCTTTGCCTGCACCATATAGTCCAGCATAGCAGGCAAATATCTCCATTCTGAAATCTCCGTTATTGGAATGAGTATTCATCATTCCTCCAGCAACCTTTACCATTTTACCTATGTGCCCTACTATTAAAACTTCTTTAAAATCAAGCAAGGTAGCATAGTCCAAAACCTCTCCTAAGTAGTTACTGAATTTCAAGCTGTTTTCACCATTTATTTTCAATTTCTCATCTATAAATCTTTCGGCATAATTCCCCGGAAATGCAAGCAGTTTATCATATCCCTTTGCTTTTATTACATTCATTTCAACCTTTAAGCTATCTACCAATGCCTTTTCACTCATTGGCTCAACTATTCCTGTAGTACCTATGATAGAAATACCTCCAACTATGCCTATTTGTGGGTTAAAAGTTTTTTTTGCTATCTCCTCACCCTCTGGAACTTCAATCAATATATTAGCTCCATTTTCACATTCATATGACTTTAAGACAGCCAAAACATTTTCTGTTATCATCTTCCTAGGAACTGAATTAATGGCAGGTCCTCCAACCGGACAGTCCAATCCCTTTTGAGTGACACGTCCAACACCTTTACCACCCTCAATATTTATTTCACCTGTGTTATTCAGACTTACATGAGCATATATTAAAATTCCATTGGTGACATCAGGGTCATCTCCGCTTTCTTTTTTTACACAGCAGCTTGCTTTCGTAGTCTCTATTTTTTGCTCCTTCACATCTATATCAAGGAAAATATCCTTTGGAAGCTTAACGGAAACCCTGTCAACAACTTCACCTGTCAATAGCATTTGTACCGACGCTGTTGCCGCTGCCGCTGCACATGTTCCCGTTGTAAAGCCACATCTTAACTTCTTTCCATTTTTTATTATATATTCATTCATAATGTCCTCGTATCTCATTTTTTTGAAATAAATAGCTATGGAAAATTTTACTGCTTTTCATTTTTTCAATAAAAAAAATCTTCCGATTTCTCGGAAGATAAAAATACAAAGATAAAAAGATATAGATATATCTCTATTTTAGAAATTCCTCCCGAAAATCTACAAACAAATTAATTCGGCAGGTCTCCTGACTTTCGGATCATTTAATACTCACCTTCCCATGCACAAAGCACAGTGGCATCTGAGTACTATCACCTTTCACAGTAGCGGGGGCTGTAACAGCTTTGACTGTTTTCCCTTTTAAAACAAATGTTACCAAAACTAATATATTAAGTTATAGTTTATTATATATTATGAAATTTTTATTGTCAATTAATAAATTTTTAAGTATATTCATAAAAAGCGAAATAAGTTTCGCTCTATAGAAGAATTGAAACAATTCTTCATTTATACTTTTATATATCTTTTGACAAAAATAAAATTCCCATGCCATTTTTTATATATATTTCAGCTTTATCATCAATAATCTCATTGCTTATACAAAGAGTTGAGCCTCTGCTTACTTTTACATCTATAAGAGGATATTTCATGCCTTTAAGCGTTATTCCATCTATATATTCACTTATAGGTATGATTGATAAATAATACCCTACTTTTTTACTTATTATGACATCCTTATTAAGTATTGAAATATAATTATTATTATCGACAATTCTAATATTTATATCATTTTTTATATATCTTTCAATAAGCAGGATATTCGCCATAGTGTGGTCTAATCTTGTTCCAGTTGCACCGAATATAGTAATTTCATTAAAACCACAAGCAATAGCTTCTTCTATAGCTATTTCAGTATCAGTAAAATTTTTCTCCGCTGGATACTTTTTTATTTTTACATTTTTATATTTTTCAAGTAGATTTACATCTACAGAATCAAAATCTCCTACTATTAAATTAGGCTTTATATTTAAACTGTCTAAATAGTTCAGTCCTCCATCTGCACAAATTATAAAGTCATTTTCTGAACATATTCCATCAAATATTTCCTTTTTAATGCTGTTTCCACTTGCTATTATTATTGCTTTCATTTTATTATTTTCTGCCTTAATCTCTGATTTAGGATTGCATTATCCTTTTAAATTCCTGCGTTCTTTTTATAACATCATCTGCATTGTATATAGCCGAGCCTGCTACTATGACATTTGCTCCCCAGCTTAAAACCTCATTAAGATTATCAAGTGTTACCCCACCGTCAATCTCGATATCTCTTGTTATATTTTTCTTGTACATTAGTTCCTTTAAATCCAAAAACTTATCTTTAACATTATATATTAAACTTTGCCCTCCAAAACCTGGATTTACAGACATTAGAAGTATCATATCCACATCTTCTATTATGTCCTTTATTGTACATACTGGTGTGGCTGGATTTAGAGATACTCCTGCTTTTAGTCCAAGAGACTTTATCTTTTGTATCGTTCTATGTAAGTGTATGCAAGCCTCTTGATGCACTGTTATAATATCTGCTCCCGCATTACAAAAATCTTCCAAATGCAAATCAGGATTATTTATCATCAAATGTACGTCAAAAGTTAAATTTGTAATTTTCCTTATTGATTTTACTATAGGTGCTCCAAGTGTTATGTTTGGAACAAAGCTACCATCCATAACATCTATATGCACATAGTCAGCTCCCCCTAATTCAATCTTCTTTATATCCTCTCCAAGCCTAGAAAAATCAGCAGAAAGAATTGATGGTGACAATTTATTCATTTGCTAAACCTCCGTAACAATAAAATTTTTATTTTATTAAAATTATTTATTATATCTTTATATATAAGCTAAAGTAACACATACTTATAAAGTCTTTAATGAAATTATAACATATTAACAATAAATCTTCAATTATTCTATAATA
>DCPV01000005.1 GCA_002323775.1 Firmicutes bacterium UBA1535
GCCTATGGATAGACTTTTATGCGGTGATGTTGGCTTTGGAAAAACTGAGGTAGCACTCAGAGCAGTATTTAAGGCTGTTATGGATGGAAAACAGGTTGCGATACTTGCTCCGACTACAATACTTGCACAACAGCATTATTCAAATGTAATAGATAGATTTAGAGGTTTTCCTATTAAGTCTGAAATGCTTAGCAGATTTAGAACAGCAGGACAGCAGAGGAAAATAGTTGAAGCCGTAAATAGGGGCTTAATAGATATAATAGTTGGTACTCACAAGCTTTTATCAAAGGATTTGAAATTTAGAAATTTAGGGCTTCTTGTAATAGACGAGGAACAGCGTTTTGGAGTTAGACATAAGGAATCTATAAAACAGCTAAAAACAAATATAGACGTACTAACCTTGACTGCTACACCGATTCCAAGGACACTTCATATGTCTATGATTGGCATAAGAGATATGAGTGTCATTGAAGAACCACCGGGAGACAGAACTCCTATACAGACTTATGTTATAGAGTACAATGAAGGTGTTATAAGAGATGCAATTGAAAGAGAAGTTCAAAGAGGTGGGCAGGTATACTATGTACACAATAGAGTTACTGATATAGAAAGCGTAGCACGCAAAATCAGAGATATGGTCCCTGGTGTAAGAGTAGTTGTAGGTCATGGACAAATGCAGGAAAGAGAGCTTGAAAATGTAATGATAGGCTTTGTAAACAGAGAGTATGATGTTTTAGTTTGCACTACTATCATTGAGACAGGAATGGATATCCCAAATGCAAATACTCTAATTGTTGACAATGCTGATTATTTTGGCTTATCACAGCTATATCAGTTAAGAGGCAGAGTAGGACGTTCCAATAAGAATTCATTTGCATATCTGACATATGAAAGAGACAAGGTTCTTACTGAAATTGCGGACAAAAGATTGAAAGCTATAAGAGAATTCACAGAATTTGGCTCTGGATTTAAAATAGCTATGAGAGACTTAGAAATTAGAGGCTGTGGAAATATTTTAGGCTCTGAGCAGCATGGACATATGCTTGCTATTGGATATGACTTATACGTTAAGTATTTAGACAGAGCAGTTAAAAAGCTAAGCGGAACACAGCTTGAAGAAGATATTGAAATTTCTGTTGATTTGAGTGTCGATGGTTATATACCTAGCACTTACATTAAAAACGAAGAACAAAAAATTGAAATATATAAAAAGATTGCCGCTATCAGCAGTGATGAGGATATATTGGATATAACAGAGGAGCTTATCGATAGATTTGGAAATGTACCTAAGGAAGTAAATAATCTAATAAAGGTTGCATTTATCAAAACTTTATGTAAAAAGCTTAATATAAAAGAAATTATTCAGAGCAATAAATTTATAAGGTTTATGTTTATAACAAATAGAGGACTTAGTGTCGAAGCAATAAATTATATGCTTAAAAAATATCCGTTAAGAGTTAAATTTGATTCTTCAAAAGAGCCTTTTGTTAAATATCAGCTCAATTCTGTTGAACAAAACAGCTTGCTGGAAGAAATAAAAACGCTTCTTGAAGAATTATGCGATATCAATATAAATGTTACTCAAGCTTAGTAAGGGTTTAAAGGCATCTAAGCTAAAAAATATTTTTTAGGTATTGAAAAAAAACAAAATTTTTGATAAAATTGGGAAAGGAGTAAGACTTATGATGAAAATGAAAAAAATATCTATAATTTTTCTTTCAACACTTATGATTTTTAGTTTAGCCGCTTGCAATAAAACTACTGTACCATCAACAGTGAAGGTAAAGGTTAATGGAAAGACTATAAGTACCGAAGATTATGATAAAAAGCTAGCTCAGATGAAAGAAATGTACGAGGCTGAAAATGGAACTGAAATATGGGAACAAGAAGTAGAGCCGGGTAAAACTTTCAAGAAATATTTGGAGGATATGGTTCTTGAATCAATGATTCTTGACATAGTCCTTGAAGAAGAAGCTACTAAGGCTGGCATAACAGTTGATGAGAAAGAACTTGATGAGAGATTTGCTAAATACAAGGAATATTTCCCCTCAGAGGATGAGTATACTAAATTTTTAAAAGATTCTGGAATGACAGAAAGTTTTTTAAAGGAAACATTGAAAGCAGAGATGTTAATAGAACAGTTTTTAGCTATTAAATCTGAAGACATTAATAAATTAGAACCAAGCGAAGCTGATTTGAAGGCTCTTTATGAAGATAAAAAATCAATGTTTGATAAGATAGAAGCGAGCCATATATTAGTAGATGATGAAAAAACCGCCAAGGAAATCAAAGGAAAAATTGACAATGGTGAAGATTTCGCTAAATTAGCAGAAGAATTTTCAACCTGTCCTAGTAAGGAAAGAGGCGGGGATTTAGGATATTTCGCAAAAGGCGAAATGGTTAAGGAGTTTTCAGATGTTGCCTTTAATATGGAAGTTGGACAGATTAGCGACCCTGTCAAAACAAAATTTGGATATCATATAATCAAGCTGACTGATAAAAAACTTTCATACGAAGATGTTGACAAAGAGGAACTAGAATATCAATTTAAAGCGTTAAAATACAACGATATGCTGGATAAGTTTATCGAAAATGCCAAGATTGAGAAATAAAAAATTGGGTATAATTTTATTATATAGGAATAAAATTGACAATTATACAAATAATATTAAATATCAATAAAGTTTAAAGCTTTTTTAAACTTAATATATTTAGTAGCAGAAAAATATATTAATAATTAGGAGGAAAATATGAAAGCAACAGGTATAGTAAGAAGAATTGACGATCTTGGAAGAGTAGTTATTCCAAAAGAGATAAGAAGGACATTGAGAATTAAAGAAGGCGATCCTCTGGAAATATTCACTGATAGAGAAGGTGAAATAATACTTAAAAAATATTCCCCAATCGGTGAATTAACTGAATTTGCTGATAGTTATGTAGAGTCATTGTATGAAACTACAAGATTTACAGCGATAATTACAGATAGAGATACTGTTATTGCAGTAGCAGGACCAAATAAGAAAGACTATTTTGAGCAAAAAGTTAGTCCGGACTTAGAGAAAGTTGTTGAAACAAGAGAATTGTTTGTGTTTGAGGGTGGCTCTAATGCGTCACGTATCGGCGCAGCTGAATATGCTCCAAATGATTACACAGCACAGGTTATATCTCCGATAATTGTTCAAGGAGACGCTATAGGAGCTGTAGTATTAGTTTCAAAAGATAAAAATGCGAAAATGGGAGAGGCTGAGCAGAAATTACTTAAGAATGCAAGCTTGTTCCTATCAAGACAAATGGAAGGCTAAAAAGAAATTTTAAAGCAGATTGTTTATAGGTTTTGTAGATAATCTGTTTTTTTTATGTAAAAATTAATAATAGAAGATTATAATTGAAAAATAATAATGTTTACTTATTTAAAAAAAAGTGATAAAATTATTATAAATTAGATATTATTCGACATTTGGAGGTGTTTTTTTATGAAAATAAGTTTTCATGGTGCAGTTGAATCAGTAACTGGCTCATGTCATTTGCTTGAATGGGGTAATAAAAAGGTGTTATTAGATTGTGGTCAATTCCAAGGAAGCAATCGTGAAGAAAAGATGAATTTTAGTGATTTTGATTTTGTACCTTCTGAAATAGATTATTTATTGCTTAGTCACTGTCACATTGATCATTGCGGAAGGATTCCCCTTCTTGTTAAAAGAGGATTTAAAGGAGATATAATATGCACAAAGCCTACCTATGATTTATGTAAAATTATGCTGCTTGACAGTGCACATATTCATGAAAGTGAAGCAGAATGGGAGAACAGAAAGGGTAAAAGAGCTGGAAAACAGCTTGTAGAGCCTCTATACACACAAGAAGACGCTATGAATTGTATGGAATATTTTAAACCTAAGCTATATAGTCAAATGGTCAAAATAGACAATGATTTTTCTGTTAGATTTCTTGATGCAGGTCATATTCTTGGATCCTCGCTCATAGAAATATGGGTAAATGAAGGCGATGAGGAGCTTAAAATCGTGTATTCTGGAGATT
>DCPV01000272.1 GCA_002323775.1 Firmicutes bacterium UBA1535
GAAGGTTCTCCAAGAAACATATGTATACCATTAAACGTTGTTATTTTAAGATTAACAAGCTCACCGGGAACAGGCATCAGACTTCCATATGTACCATCGCCCTTGTCATTTCTTTCGTCAATTCCTCCATACCAGCCTAAAACATCCTCAAACCATTTCACTGTTTTATCCATATTATTTGTGTAATAAATAGGTCCGTTCTCCTTTATAGAATAACCTCTTTGTCTTAAATTCTCCATGTTCATTTTCCCTTCTAAAATAGATTTAATGGAAATTTTAGTGAATGAATTTATATTGCTATGACTGCGTGCTGCCATTGGTGAAATGTTATGAAAACGTGTAAAAGCTCTTGAAAAGCTTTCAGGTGTTTCATATCCATATTTATAAGCAATATCAATAATTTTTTTATCTGAAGATTTTATCTCTAACCCTGCGAGAGTTAGCCTCCTATTACGAATATATTCTCCTAGTGTTATGTCGCAAACAATAGAAAAAATCCTTTGGAAGTGATAATTCGACATATACGCTTGGCTCGCAATGACATCAAATTTCAAATCTCCTAATATATTATCCTCTATAAAATCTATAGCTTTTTGAATTCTCATAACAGTATCCATTCATTTACCTCCCATCTATTTAGATTATACATATATATTTTTTTAATTTCATGATATTTTATGCTCATTAGTGTACATTAACTTAAATATAATAAAAATATAGATTATAAGGACAAACAAACTTTCATTGATAATTCAACTAAGCTTTGTCTTATAGCATCTCTGCTATTCCATTTTCGTGAATCCCATTCTGCACCACTCAGATCATCCCCTCCAAAAAGTATCTGACCTAATTTTACACCTCTGAATTTTGATACAGCAAATAGTGCTGCCGCTTCCATTTCCACTGTTACACATCCTTCTGATACTCTAAGTTTAACTTTATCCTCTGTTTCTCTATAAAAAGCATCGGTTGTCCATGTTTTAGCTTTTATATATGGTATGTTTTCATCTTTTAACTGTTTTTCTATTACATCAACTACCTCATTATCACATTCTACCTCTCTTGAAGGCTCTAAATAATGATATGAAAGTCCCTCATCTCTAACTGCTGAATAAGGAATTATCAGATGACCAACTTGTATGTTTTTTTGCAATACTCCAGCAGCACCGCACGCTATAAACTTCTTAAATCCCATAGCGATTAATTCTTCAAGTTCTCCAGCAGAGCCAGCTGCTCCTAAAATACCAGCCACAATGCCAATTTTTTTGCCATCATATACAGTTTCATAAATTGGAAAAGATGCAGTGCATGTAATGAAAACCCCTATTTGTTTTAATCTGTTATCTTCTAACATTTTTTCAATTACATCACCAAAAAATGCTATAACACAATGTTCAGGAATATCTTCATTTCTGCTCATAATTACAGAAGGGTTAATTTTTGCACTTTTATTATCATCAAATTCTAATATAGGAAAATCTTTTTTACTTAACATATTTGCCTCCATTTAGTTTTATTTAGCTGTTTTATAATAATATAAGCTTTTAAAGAAGTCAATAATTAATAAAATTAAAACTTAAGATACCAAAATATTGCCTTTTCCTCACAGGTTGGAAAATTAGCGTATAACATATTATCAACTGCACCAATTTTCATACCCAAGTTATTATAAAATCTGCATGCCAGCAAATTAATATCTTGCGTTTCAAGCATCAAGCCACAAAGATTATTTTGTTTTGCCCATTCTATAGCTGTATTAATCAAAGCACGCCCTATACCCTTTCCTCTATAATCTCTAAGCACGCTTATATCTTCAATAAAGGCATATTTATTCCAATTGCTGTGAAGAATTATCTGCCCAACACACTTACTTTCGCAATAATAAAAGTATATAGCATAGTCATTATCATTTGCATATTTTTGATAATCATAATGTACAATATCTTCATCATCGTACTTCTTTTCATATGAATTACTATATAATTCTTCTACATAGCCCCATATTCCGTTTTCATAAGTAGGAATAATTCTTCCTATAACATTAAAGCTGTCATTAGCTTTGTTTATATCGTTCATATTTTCCAATGTCATTTTTTTAATCATTATATACCTCAAGTTTTCGTTAGTTGCATTATTTACTTGTTTTTAATTTCAGTTCTATAAAATCCTATTTTATACCACGCAATACCATAGTTAATGCTACATTTGTATCCCATTGTTTTATACCTTCGTCATAAAGCCTAAGTCTTTTATCATACTTAGCATTTATTAAACGCTTTAATTCTTCTATTTCATCAGCTTTTACTGCATTAGGTGTAAGATAGCTATCAATCCCATCTAAATCATTCTGTCTGTTTGCATTTATAATTGCATAAGCTGTTTCTTTTGAAGTTGTAGGATTATCGGGAGTAAGATTGACAACTATATACTCAACTGATATATTTTTAAAACCATATTTTTCCATTATCTGCGGAAGCTCAGCTTCAGTTAAAGAGTAAGCACCAACATTATATTTTTCATGTACTTCATCACTGTATTTTTCTATGTCTATACGGCTATAGATTTCCTTTTCAAAATCAGATTCCTCCAATATACATTGTGCCTTAATGTTAATCCCACGTCTTGCAGATAATACTAAACAGACTCCATTGGGCTTTAACACTCTAAGCTGTTCTCCAAAAAATTTTGATGGCTCGATATGTTCTTGAACTGTATATGAAATTGTAGCATCAAAAATTTCATTTTCAAATGGAAGATTGGTAGCGTCACCTTCGATAAAAGAAATATTTGGAGCGTTTTGTCGTGCAAATTTAACAAATTCACTA
>DCPV01000309.1:0-1874 GCA_002323775.1 Firmicutes bacterium UBA1535
AAAACACTCTTTTTGTTTACATATTAATAAAAATTAGGTACAATAATAATATCAATGCTAATTTTACATTAGCATACTGGAAAGGGATGTGCAATGTAATGGAAAATACTAACATTTTTGAAAATCAAAAGAATATTATAGATTTAAAAGCCGGAGATAAAATAGATGCGTTTGTTTTAGTTAAAGATTGTGATTTAAAAAAGACAAGTGCAGGTAAACAATACTTAGATTTAAACCTTGTAGATAAAACAACTCAAATAAATGCAAAGATATGGGAAAACGCAAAGGAAAACGAAGAACTTATAAAAGGTAATAGCGTTGTAAAAATAAGAGGAGAAGTTATTGAGTGGGCTGGCTCATTGCAGCTAAAGATAAGTAAAATAAGACTTCCTCTTGATGGTGAAAATATAGAAATTTCAGAGCTTGTTCCATCTGCTCCTATTAGTGCTGCACAAATGATGGATGAGCTTATGACATTTATTTATAAAATTAAAGACACAGAGATTAGGACACTTATTGTCAACATAATTGATAAATATGAAAAAAAGCTGTTATACTTTCCAGCTGCTAAAACAAATCATCATTCATATAGGAGTGGACTTTTATACCATATTATTAGAATGTTAAGGACTGGCGAAAAGCTTTCTATGGTATATGACAGCATTAATTCAGATTATATATACTCAGGAGTAATTTTACACGATATATGTAAAATACAGGAAATGGACTCTAATGAGCTTGGCATAGTTTCTGAGTATACAATGGAAGGAAAGCTACTTGGACACATAATTCAAGGAATAAAGGAAATAGAGATAGAGGGAGAAAAAATTGGACTGGATAGAGAAAAGAGCATCGTACTTCAGCATATGATACTATCTCATCATTATGAACCGGAATTTGGAAGTCCTAAAAAGCCGATGACATTGGAAGCGGAGATATTGCATTATCTTGATATAATAGACGCCAGAGTTTTTGACTTCGAAAATGCCTTAAAAGTAGTAAATGAGGGGGAATTTACTGATAAGATTTGGGTATTGGATAACAGAAATCTTTATAAATTAAAGGATAGCAATAAATCTACAATAGAATAATCATTAAAAAAACAAAAAATGAGATATAAAAATAATTAGATGGAGGAGCTTTTGAGATGAATGTCATAGAAATAAACATAGGAAGTAGAGTCTTTACAGTAAGAACAGATGAAAATGATGAACATGTAAAAAAAGTAGAAAAGATTATAAATGAGCAGTTGGACATGTTTACGATGAATAAAAAATATAACGAAGCTGAAAAGCTTATTATAGCCTCTTTTACAATTTCTGACAAGTATATAAAATTATTAAAAGAATTAAACGAATTAAAAGAAGAATATAAATTGCAAATTCAAGAATCAAAAGAAAAAATAATTTCTCTTTACAAGGAAAATGAGGAACTAAGAAATAAAATTGATTCCATCGTTAAGGAAAAAGAGGAACTAAGTACATTGTTGAGTTTGCAGAAAGATAACCAAGAAAAAAATTCTTCTACAATAGGAAATTTAGAAAAGATACTCAGTGAAAAGGAACAAAGACAGATACAGATTGAAATAGAGCTAGAAGAACTTAGAACTCAGACAGACAGCCTAAATGAAAAATGTTTGGAGCTTAGCTCGGACAGAGAGAAGTTTTTAAGTGATTTGTCAAAGGCAGAGCTGGAAAAGAATGAGCTTAATTCAAGGATTTCTAAGATGCTGTCAAGACTTAATGAAAAGGATAAAACAATTTCAGATAGTGAGCTTGCTATAAGCCAAAACAAGAAAACTATTAATGATTTAAGTCAAAAATTAAATATAGTAAATGATGGTACGAAAAAATCTTCAGATTCAATTAAAGCTT
>DCPV01000309.1:1995-2826 GCA_002323775.1 Firmicutes bacterium UBA1535
TTAGAGGATGAAAAAAACAAACTAATTGATGAAATTAGCACAATGAAGCAGAAATTGACTGAAAAGGATGAGATAATTGGACAAAATTACAAGTTTATTGAAGAATTAAAGATTTTAAAGGATGAAATAAACAAAAAGCATGATAGAGTCGGAAATGAAAAAGAAAAATATTTAGAAGAACTTCTACTGGCTAATAGTGAAATAGAAAATCTTAAATTTTCAATCAATGAGATGAATGAAAGGCTAAATAGAAAGGAAGCTGAAAATTATCAAAATTCTGTGTACATAGAGGAATTAAAAAAAGAAAATAGTGAATTGATGGTTTTATTGGATGCAGAGACTTCTGGGAATAAATAAAGATTTACTATTTTAAAGAAGGGAATAATAATGATAAAAAAAGTAGAACTTTTAGCGCCTGCTGGCAGCAAGGAGGCTTTTTACGCAGCTATAAACAGTGGAGCTGATGCAGTATATTTAGGAGGAAAAAGCTTTAATGCCAGGCATTATTCTGAAAACTTTAGCAATGAGGACTTAGCTGAAATCGTAGGATATGCTCACAACAAGGGTGCTAAGGTGTATGTAACAGTAAATATAATTCTAAAGGACGCTGAAATTATCGAGGTCATGGATTATATATTTTACTTATATGAGATAGATGTTGACGCTGTGATTGTGCAGGATTTAGGTCTTGTTTACCTTATAAACAAGTATCTTCCTGATTTTAATGTAAATATAAGCACACAGGCATCAATATATGATAAATATGGTGTAGAATTCTTTAAATTTGCAGATAATATAGGCAAGTTTATTTTGGCAAGGGAACTTTCACTA
>DCPV01000221.1 GCA_002323775.1 Firmicutes bacterium UBA1535
CGCTCTTCCGATCTTATTATTATAATTTTATTAATTATTCATGGTTATTTGTATAAAAATATTATTTTTGTAATATTTTAGTTATTATTGAATTAATAATATAGATTAGTAAAGTAGAAAATTGTGTAAAAGTAGGGTTTTTGATATGAAAATAAGATTAATAATAGTAGTATTATTGTTTACTATATTTTCAATGTTTATGTTAAACTTTGGATAAGTAAATAAGAATATAATAGTAGACAGTTTTAATGATGAGAAAGATGCACTAATATATAAATGTGATTGTCCCTAAATTTGAGTGAGAGAATAGTTGTTAAAGATAAATAATAATTAGAGTTTCTTTAGTATATAAAATCTAAGTAAATTGTATAATTTTCACTACAGCTTTTTGAACTATAAGATACGATTGTTAAATAGAGTTAAGAACAATAATTAGATGTATAGAGGAGAATGACAATGAAATTATGCTTAGTTCATAGAAAATTTTTATCAATATGATGAAAGTAATACTATTGAGATAGTTGGAATTTTTTCTTAAATTAGCTATGAGAATAATAAACAAATTCCAAAAAGCAGATAATATTTTAATATAAACCTGATTAATTCGGCAATAAATCAATATCTAAATATTTCTTACATCTTTCTATTATAAAATTTCTAAGATTGTCCTGTTTAAAAGCTCTACATAAGTAAATGGTAGTATTAAGTGATTCAATATGTTCTTTCATGTTTAATCTATATTCGGCACAGCCTTTTGTATAATATAGGTTACTTAAACAATTAGAATTTTGATTTTCTATACATGCTTGTATACCAATGTTTGAATATAACAAGGATTTTTGATAGTTTTTATTTCTTATATATGCGACTGCTAAATTATTGCATAGTGTAGGACGTATTTCATCAGTATATTCAATAGAATTAATGCAAAATTCTAAAATTTCTAAATATTTAATATTATCGTTTAATTTGTTAAAAATTAAAGCAATATTCATTAATATTCTTACTTCTATAGAAGAAAATATATATGAATCATAATTATTTAAATTAAAGTTTGGAGTAGTTATTTTTATAGCTTTTATAAAATTATCCTGGGCTAAATCAATTCTACTATTATTATAGAGTTCAATAGCTTCTATAAAAATAATTAATTGATTAATAAGATCTATGCAGTATTTGTTTTTTGTAGAAGATAATAAAATATTTAAATCTCTTAATTCTTTGTTAAAAGTATTATCTTGATTACCTAATTTAATTTCTATTCTATTTTTAATTGCATAAAAAACAGAATAGTCATCAAATCTACATTGTATAAGTAAAGCCACTAAATCTGTTTTATAATATGGAGACAATGTTTCTAGGATGTCAAAATTAGGTTTTACTTTACCGCTTTCATATCTTCTGATGGTTTTATCAGCCACAAATGCCATTTCAGCTATGTCTTTTTTATTAAGATTTAATTTTTTTCTTATAGTTTTTAATTTTTTTCCAAATAATTCAAGATTGTAATGCAAAGAAATACCCCCTTAACTATTATATTTTATGAATTTGTATAACACAATTATAAATATTAACGCTACTTTATTTTTAAATTATGTATTACTAATGATATAAAGCTAAAAAATATTGTATTAATAACATTCAAGCTAAAAATTTTAAGTAATAAATAATTTTTTGTGTTTTCTTAACTTTATAATATTATTATATTATAATACACCATATATTGATATTTTTCAATGGACTTTTGAGTCCACTTTTATATCGATAGAGTTACATGTTATGAATATAAAATTGACAATATAGCTTCTAATCATAAGCACTTATTAGAATTTATTTAGTATATAATGTGCGATAAAACTTAAAGAAATTCTAATTTCTATTCTTAGTGTATCCTTTGTTAAATTAAATGCAAAAGTCGTTATTGGGACTTGTCTTAACTTTATTATTGTGGTAAAATTTGTATAAACAATAATAAATGATGGCAAACATTATATTTTAGATTTAAAAGTTTATAAAAATAATGTAATATAAATGGTAAAAAGGGGCGGTAAAGTTATGAAACAAAGAAAGAAAAAAGAAGAAGTAGTTGAAGAAAAAGCAGTGCCAATGGCCGTTGAAGACTATGAAAGATTAATTCATTTAATCGGTGAGAATCTTTTTCATTCAATAAAAAACATTCAGTTAGCAATTGAAGCTGCTCAATTAACGTCTAAAGATGACGAATTTAAGAATGCACTTGGGCTTTTTCTGGAAAGAGCAAGAGCGATAGAAAGAGATATGAACAAAGCTTCATTGAAAAATGATACAGAAGTAAAAGGTTGCTTAGATTTTTAAAATTAACTATATTCTAAATATAATTGATTGCTAATAATTTGACTAGGAGAATATTATGAAATTTAGTGCTGAAAGAGAATTTGAACTTTTGAATAGGATTGGGTTTGTTAGGACAAGTGGAAGCAGAGAGGAAAGAAAAGCTGCTGAAATTTTGCTTGATGAGATTAAGAGTATTGGCTTGGATGGAGAGTTAGAAGCTTTTAAAGTTGATCATTACGAGATAAAAAAAGCTAAGTTTGAAGTGCTTGAGCCGTATCATATGGAATTTACTGTAAATGCTTATGGTATGTCTGGATCTACTTCACAGGACGGGATTGAAGGAGAGTTTGAATATGTTGAAAATGCTCATATGACTAACCTTATAAACGCAAAGGATAAAATTGTTTTGATAAACGCAGGCTTCAACGCAAAGGCTTATGAAAATATGATTAAGGCTGGAGTTAAGGGCTTCGTTTCATTTAGTGGTACTGTTATCGATGATGAGAGTAAAACGGATTTAGAGGATAGAAAGCTTAATGAAAGACATTTGAAACATGGTAAGATTCCAGGGTTTATTTTGAGGGCTAAGGATGCTATGGAAATTATTAGGAATATGCCTACAAAGGTTAGAATGACTCTTGAACAGGTTGAAGGAGAGTGTGATTCTCATAATGTTGTGGCGTGTATTAAAGGTAGCATGTATGAAAATGAAGAAATTCATTTTGTAGCCCATTATGATAGTGTTCCATTTAGTAATGGAGTTTACGATAATGGCGCTGGTTCTGTTATAATTATGGAATTATTGAGATATTATTATGAAAATCCACCGAAAAGAACTTTGAAATTTATTTGGTTTGGCTCGGAGGAAAGAGGTCTTTTGGGAAGCAAGCACTATACTACTATTCATGAGGAAGAACTTAAGAACGTAGTTCTAGCAGTAAATGTGGATATGGCAGGCCCAATATTAGGTTATAATAGAGCTTTTGTTACTGCCGATAAAAGTCTTTGTAATATGGTAGAGTATATGTCAAACGAAATAGGTTTTCCAATTTCTGTAGATCAGGATGTATATTCAAGCGATTCTACTCCATATGCAGATAAAGGAATTCCAGCAATAAGCTTCGCTCGTTTTGGGGCTAATGGCGGTGCTCCAGGGCATAATCGTTATGATCTAATTGAACATTTGAGTGCAGATAATATACTTAAATTAACACAGTTTATACACGCATTTAGTGAAAGAACAATAAATGCGTGTGTGTTCCCTGTACCGAGAGAGATACCTCAAAATATGGTAGATGCAGTTGATAAGTACCTAGCAAAAGAGAAGAAAAGGTAATTAATAAAATAATCTAATCTATTATTAAAAATATTTTATACTCTAATATAAATGCTGTAAATTGTTGAAAATTTACAGCATTTATATATAATATTTTAAAAAAGTGGCATGCCATGATTAATAATAACTAAAGGTTAGATAAATCAACATCTAAATATTTCTTGCATTTTTCTATTATGATGCTTTTAAGCTTGTCTTGTTTTAATGCTTTACATAAATAAATTGAAGTATAAAGTGATTCTACGTGTTCTTTCATATTTAATCTGCATTCAGCATAGCCTTTTGTGA
>DCPV01000135.1 GCA_002323775.1 Firmicutes bacterium UBA1535
CCATATTGTATACTCCCTTTTTCTTGTACCAAAATCTAAAATCAACCATCTTTGAATTATTGTTATTTTCTCTTTTTCCAAAAAAATTAAGTCCATCAAGTCTTAAATAGCTAAGCCAAGCCAAAAGAATATAAAGTGCAGCAAAAAACATTAATGCAAAGGCAAATGAATAATTACCGAGCATAGAAAAACGACTTATTAAAAATGATATAATTAATGCGATAGAAAGTCTCGAAAAAAACTTATTATAGAATATTTTCCTCATAGTGCCTCCGTTTACAATGCTAATACATTAAATTATATCATTAAAAAGACTTTTTTACAATACATGAAATACTTTAAATTATTATGAAATGCTTGATATCTAATGTATTGTTTTATAATACAATTTTAAGATTACTTTAAAAAAAATAGGTATTTAATTTTGCGAATTTTGTCGATAAAAGTCTATTGAAAACGTTAGTATAAAAACGTTTTCTATGCTATAATGTACACCCATGCAATTTAGAAAGAGAAAAAAATTATAACTGTATAAATTTTTGAAAGGATAGGATTCAAATGAAGACTAAAAAAAGTAATATTTTAAAATTTGTAAGCATAGCTTTATTGGTAGTAGTTTTTATAACTTTTATACTTGTATTAAATAGACCTTTAAGTGGACAAGTTCCAACCGCAGCTAGCAAGTTCATTTTTGTACCTGCTCATGTCACTAAGATTGTAAGAGATGATGCGTTTCCGGATACATGGACAGAAAAGTTACGCTTGGGTACACAAGAGGTTTATGTAAAACTTGATGGTGGTCAGCATAAAGGATTGGAGTTGCCAGCTGTCAATTATTTAAGTGCTTATTCTAATATTGATGTTAAGATTGGCACAAAGATAATTGTTCGCCTTGATTATGATACTCAGTCAAAACCATATGTTGCATCTATCGCTAATTATAATCGCAGCCTTGCACTTATATTTTTGGTGATTGTTTTTGTGGCATTGATTATAATTCTTGGGCGAAAAAAAGGTATTGCTGCGCTTCTTAGTCTTATATTTACAATAATATGTATTTGGTTTGTGCTTATCCCAATGATACAGCGAGGAGTACCGGCTATTCTGGCAACTATAATTTTGGTTCTTATCACTACAGCAGTATCTATGCTTATGCTTAATGGCTTTTCTTCAAAAGCTTTATGTGCAAGCATTGCATCTTTTAGTGGTGTTTTAATGGCAGGGCTTATTGTTTACATAGTTGGATTGATAACACCGATAAATGGCTTTAATATGCCAGAAGCTGAGGATCTAATCCTAAGAAGCGGTGATGATGCTTTAAAAATAAGTGGACTATTAGTAAGTGGAATTCTAATATCTTCACTAGGTGCGGTTATGGATATTACAATGGGTATAACATCTTCAGTGTATGAGCTATATACCGTTAATCCTACCATGAAACGTAAAGAGCTTTTTACATTTGGGTTAAATGTAGGTCGAGATACTATGGGAACGATGGTTAATACACTTATATTGGCTTTTGCTGGAGCTTCTCTTAATATGCTCATTCTGTTTAGAATATTTGATTATCCTTATATTCAAATATTTAATAGCGATTTGATGACTATTGAAATAATACAGGCATTGGCGGGAACTATAGGGGTTGTGCTGACAGTTCCGCTTGTAGCCGCACTAGCTGCTGCAATGAGTGGGAAAAGTATCGAAAAAGGTAGTTGGAAGAATGTTGTTCAAAAGAAAAAGAGAAGTAGGGTTTGATTTTATTAGTTTTTTACTATATAAATGGAAGAACTATCTAAAAACAAAGGATAAAATGATAATTAAGACATTTGATAAAATAAATAAATTTGATGGTATAGGATTTCAGATTGTGTAATTAACAAATTTAAAAATTATTTCTGCTATCTTTGAAATTAATTAGTTAGCAGAATTTATATAGATAAAAAATAGTATTTTTAATGAGGGGAGAAAAATTCTATGAACAAAAAAACAAAACAATTTTTAAGTTTTCTTTTAACGGTAATGTTAATAGCAGGTATGTTTAATGTACCATCAGTGCTTGCATCAACTGAAGAAACAGTGGTTGAGTGGAATTATACTGCTGCTCCGACACCAAATGCACAAATTGCTCCTGCTACTGGAGGAGCTAACAAGACGGGTGCTGTTTTGACGAACTCTATACCAAAAGATATGACATATAGCACTTCAAGCTTATGTTTGGTAGGTGAAACCGGCAAAAATTGGACAAGTGGAAGTGAATATTGGCAAATTGAATTTTCTACAGTAGGGTATAAAAACTTGACTATTACAGCAAAAGGTCGTTCTTCTAATACTGGACCTAGAGACTTTGAGCTCCAATATAGTGTTAATGGAAGTGATTTTTTGCCTGTAGCCGACTCAGCTTATTCATTTGTTGGGACAACAATAAATTTTATTAAAACCAATCCTATTATTCTTCCATCGGCAATAAATGATAAAGCTAATGTGCGTATTAGATTTATTAATACAAGTACAATTAGTGTGAATGGCGGTACAACAGCAGCCACAGGTCCATCAAATATAAACAACATTATTATAAAAGGCACTACAACATCAGGGGGCTCTGATCCAGAACCTATTACAAAATGTGCAACGCCAACTGCAAACCCTGTAGCTGGTCAAGTTGAGGAAGGTACAACAGTTACATTTTCTACAACTACAACTGGCACTGCCATTCAGTATAACACTGTTTCTGCAACTGAGGATGAAGCTGATTGGACAACTGGTGATACAGTAACGGTAAATGCTCCGACAACATATTATGTTCGTGCTATTGATAATACAGGCTCAGGCTTAGATAATAGCGATGTAGCAACATTTGCCTATACTATTAAACCTGCTTCTGGGACTGTTTTAAATATAAAGCAAGCACTCGAACTAGCTAATGGAACAACAGGTGTGACTGTTACTGGTCAAGTTGCTTACTTTGCAAATACTTCTAAAAATTTTACAATTCAAGAAAATATAGATGGGAACATATATTCTTTGTATATTTTTAAAAGTAATCCGGCTGGTATAAATATAGGGGATACTGTTAAAATAACAGGTACTTATAAAATTTATAATGGATTACCTGAAATGGACAGCATATCTTTAATAGAAAAGACAGGAACTCAATCAAAAATGTCCGCTGAAACTGTTACAATTGCAGATTTAGTTGCCAATGGAAAGAATATGTTGGGTCGCTTTGTAAAAATTGCCGGAGTTACGTTGGGTAAATACAATGGAACGGGAGAAACTCCAATTACTTTTGGCACTGATACTATAAAAATATACAGAGGTTCACCATATCCTTTTGGAGTAGCAGAGGGTGATGTTGTAGATTTGTATGCAATGGTAAATTGTTACAATGCAACTATTCAACTTTCTACAGGTACTGCTGAAGATAATGGTTTTCAAGTTTATGATCTTGTAAATAATACTAAAAATCCTGTTTTAACTTTACCGGATACTTTTACAGCTGCTAAAATTGGTCAAGACTATATAATTTCAGTTGAAGCTAACGCATATAAGGGAATAAAATCAGCTGTAATTGATTACACTGTTGGAAGTGTTACAAAAACAGCACAAAGTATGATAAAAAATGCCACAACCGGAAAATATGAATATACTATACCCGCTAGTGAAATTGTAGATACTGCTGGCAATATCAAGTTTACTATAACAATTACTGGCGATAACGATAGAACTGCTACCAGTGGCGAAATCACAATTGAAATAGATTCAAAACCACAAATTGTTAAAGTAAATCCTACATATAACAGTTATACCGGAGATGATAAAACTCCTGAAATTTCTGTAAAATTAGAAAATGCAGGTATAGATCCTTCTGTTAAAGTGAGTTTAAAAAAAGGTGAAGAAATTATATTTGAAAATCAAACAATGAGCTTAAAAGCTGGTGAAACTGCTGAATATACTTACAAGAATGAAACTTTGCTTAGTGACGGTAAATACACAGCTACAGTAACTGTAATTCGTTCAGATAGTCAAAGTACAAGTGAAACTTGGAATTTCAATGTTGGTAAGAGTGTATATCAAGCTTATTTCGGACAGCTTCACTCTCACACTGCTCAGTATTCAGATGGCTCTGGAACATTGCAAGATGGGTTAAATTACTTTACTGGAATTCCGGCAGGGGATAACGTAAATTTCATCGCTTTTACAGACCATTCAAATTATTTTGATACATCTAATGAAGCTAATTTAGCCATTGCTCTTAACGATAAAGCTTTGATGACAGCAGCTAGTCGTGCTACATGGGAAGAATATGTAAATACAATGACTGCTTTCAATACAGTAAATGCAGGAAATCGTGTCGCTATGCCTGGTTTTGAAATGACTTGGTCTGGTGGACCTGGACATATCAATACATTTAACTCAAAAGGACTTGTTAGCCGTAATAATACAGCCCTTAATAATAAGACAGGTGATGCAGGCTTAAAGCTTTATTATGACACACTTGTTGCTGATACAGACCCTTTAGCTAACTTATCTCAGTTTAACCATCCGGGTAAAACTTTTGGTACCTTCGCAGATTTTGCATACTGGAATCCTATTATTGACTTAAAAATGTTTGCTGTAGAGGTAGGCAATGGTGAAGGTGGCATAGGCTCAGGTGGATATTTCCCTAGCTTTGGTGAATATACTAAGGCACTTGATAAGGGCTGGCATGTAGGACCTTCCAACAACCAAGACAACCACAAAGGATATTGGGGTAATTCTAATACTGCCCGTACAGTAATATTTACTGATGAGCTTTCTACTGATGGACTTTTAAGAGGTATGAAAGCAAGGTCAATGTATGCAACTGAAGATAAAAACTTAAATATTCAGTATACTCTTAATGGTCAGATAATGGGTAGTATTATTAATGATATACCTACATCTCCATTAAAATTTGTACTTAATATTGACGATTTGGATAAAGACGACAATATTTCTAAGGTTGAAATAATCACAAATGGTGGTCGAGTTGTTAAGAGTGAGTCATTTAATTCTAATGTTGTAAACATGGAATTTGAACTGCCAGTAGTGAAAGGTTACTACTATGTTCGTGTTACACAGGCTGATAAGAATATTGCTGTTACTGCTCCGGTATGGATTGGAAATGCCGCTATAATGGGTATAACATCGGTTGAATGTGATACTATTATGCCAGTAACTAACGAAGAATTAACTATAAATACAACAATATTTAATAATGAGGCAACAGATGCTACGATTAAGTCTATAACTTATAGTATGAATGATTCTGTTCTTGAATCTAAGACTCCTAACACAGTAGTTAGCCCGTCGGGAACAGTTAAAGAAAGCTTTAAAATTACACCTGATAAGGCAGGTATTGCTATTTTAAATGTTAATGTCGTTCTTACTTTAAATGGTGAAGACAAAGAATTTAATCAAAATGTAGAATTGAATATCAGAGATAGTGAAAAGCTAGTATATGTTGGAATTGATGCGAGTCACTATAATGAATATGTAAATGGTAATTATAAAGACAGTATGGGTAATTTTGCTAAACTAGCAACAGACTATGATGTTCGTGTTGTTGAATTAAAAACAAGTGAGGAATTAATAAACGCAACAAATAATCAAAAATATAAGATGCTTGTACTTACTCCGCCGACTCGTCGTAATGGAAGTAATTTCTTAATCGGATATAAGAGCTACACTGATGATGAAGTTGCAGCAATAGCAGAGTTTGCGAGAAAAGGTGGAACAGTTATTCTTACCGGCTGGGGCGACTTCTATGAAAGCTACACGAAATTTTCTGATAACACACCACATATATTACCGGCTGATCAACATATGGCAGCACAGCAAAATAAGATTTTGACTGCGATTGGTGCTAGTTTGCGAATTTCTGACGATGAGATAAAGGATGATATAAATAATTCTGATCCGGCATCAAATCCGAAAAACAATATGCGTCTATATTTAAAAAATTATAATATGAGCAACCAATTCTTATCTGGAGTTAAACCTATAGAACAGGTATATTCAAATTATGGTGGATCTACAGTTTATGCTGTCGGAGAAGATAAAGAGCCTACAAGCATATTACCTTCACATGTAAGTCCTATGGTATTTGCATTTGACACAGGCTATTCCGCTGATGATGATAAGGATGGTTATGCAGGAGTAACTATTCCTAAGTATAATGGAAAATATATGGTTGCGGCATCTGAGACAGTAAGTCATGCAAATGGTACAAAATCTACTGTAATAGTAGCAGGCTCTGCATTTATGAGTAATTTTGAAATTCAAGTTACATTAGATAGCTATGCTACCCCTGCATATAGTAATTACACGATACTTGAAAATGTTGTGCAAAGCATAAATCCAGTTACAATAACCGATATTGCAACAGTACAAGCTGCGGATGAGGACGAAACCTTTACTATCAGAGGAATTGTTACATCAAATGCTTCCGGTTATGATAAGGATACAGCTTTCTTTGATTGTATTTATTTGCAAGATAATACAGCAGGTATCAATGCTTTCCCAGTAGCAGGAGATATTAGAGCAGGGCAAACTGTTGAAATCAGAGGGGTAACTAGCTCGTATAATGGCGAACGTCAAATAGCTGTTAAGAAAATTACTATTATTGACAGTGATATTAAAGAATTGCCAAAGGCAATTGCAGAGACAAGTGCTCAGGCAGCAAATGGTAATAATCTTGGAAGCTTAGTAACTGTTAAAGGCAGAGTTGTTTCTATGACTACTCCAAATAATATAGTTGAGAGTATCTATGTAATGGATGCTTCTGGTGTAGCTTGTCGTGTGTTCATTGATGGATATATTACTAAAGATAAGACTATAGCAAACTTAGTGGTTGGGGCTAATATAACCGCAACTGGTTTATCTTCTATAGATACTGAAGGTGCACGTATTCGTATTCGTGACCGTGCTGATATCATTTGTACACCTTATGTCCCAATAGATGATTTAGATGACTCTACCGGTGGTGGAAAAACAGGTACAACACCTCCTACTACACCAGAACCAGCGGACAAATTTAATGACATAAATACTTCTGCTTGGTATTACAAAGCAGTGAACTTTGTTGTTAAAAATGGACTATTTGAAGGTGTGTCTGAAAATAACTTTGCTCCTGATAAAACTATGACTCGTTCAATGCTTGTTACAGTTTTATGGAGATTAGAAGAAAAACCAGCTACAAATGCTAGCTCAGGATTTAAAGACGTATCTAGTGGAGAGTGGTATGGTACTGCTATAGCGTGGGCAACACAAAATAAGATAGTACAAGGTATATCAGGCGATATATTTGCTCCTAATGCAAATATCACAAGAGAACAATTGGCAGTTATACTTTATCGCTATCAGCAAGTAAGCGGTAAGATACCAGCTGATACTGTAACAAAGACCGATTTTGCAGATTCTAACAATATTAGCGATTATGCGAAAGAAGCAGTTAAAACATTAGCAGCACAAGGTATAATAGATGGTAAAGATGGTAATAACTTTGATCCAAAAGGAGTGGCAACTCGAGCGGAAGTAGCAACAATGCTATTTAGATTTATTCAAGCTATAAAATAATATACGATATTAAGATATTATTGTTATATTAAAAAGCGAGTCCTAGTATAATGTCATTTAGTTAAGACATTGAGCATTAGAGGCTCGCTTTTATTATAAATATATAAAATATCATATAGTACTAATATTTAATTTATAATGAAAAGCTAACTTAAAAATTACTTTGTTTCTAAAATTAAATTTTATAAACTCTTTATATGAGATAAAGAAACAAAAAGGGACATTTTAGAAGTTTAGATTTAATATTAATTGAAATATTAAAATTTTGCAGAATATATAAATAATT
>DCPV01000034.1:0-449 GCA_002323775.1 Firmicutes bacterium UBA1535
ATTGTACATTGAGAATTTAATATTTTCAGCAATAGTTGCAATACCTGCCGGAGCTATGTATTTTTACTTTTCCAATTGTTCTTTTGTATTTTGGATTTATTATATTGTGGGCTTTTTGCTTATACCTTTGTTCCCACTTATAATAGCAACAGTAATTGGGTATTTTCTTGGTCTTATAAGTGCAAAATTTAAGTTTAAGAATTTTGCCGCCATAATTTCCAGCCTTTTAGTAATACTTTTAAGCTTTTTAGTGTCATTTAATCTCAACAAATTATTGGAAAATATAGTCAGCAGTATTAAATCAATTCAAGAGCTATATTTCAAAATATATTTTCCGGCAGAATATTTTTATAAGGCGTTTGTTGATTACAGCTTTGTGGATTTAATTCTATTTGCATTGTTCTCAATAATTCCTTTTGTTATATTTATAGCTATTTTATCAAGGTTTT
>DCPV01000034.1:547-8444 GCA_002323775.1 Firmicutes bacterium UBA1535
GCTTAATTCCAGCAAGAAAAACTCTAACTACAAGCTTAGAAGTTTAAAAAGTTCAAGCAAATTAAAAGCAATATATATAAAGGAATTAGGAAGATATTTTTCTTCACCTATATATGTTTTAAATACAGGTGTAGGTATGATAATACTGCTTGTTTTATCAATTGCTTCGATTTTTGTAGATTCTTCCACAATGGCTGTAATTATGAAAATGCCTGGGTCTGAAAAGCTTATATCTCAGGCTGTGCTTGTACCAATGTTTTTCACAATCAGCTTAACAGCAACGGCGGCTTCATCTATATCCTTAGAAGGAATGAATTTATGGATTTTAAAATCATCGCCTGTTAAAATTTGGGATGTGTTTAAGGCTAAAATTCTTGTAAATTTAACCGTAATATTGCCACTGTTATACATTAGTATAGTAATTTTTTACTTTAGTCTAAGCTACACTGTGCCAATGATTATAATAACATTGATTGCAACTACCTCTATTGCTGTGTTTACCTCAGTTTTTGGACTTACAGTCAATTTAATATTTCCAAAATTAGATTTCACATCAGATGTGCAGGTTGTTAAGCAAAGCATGAGTACGATGATTTCAACCTTTGGCTCTATAATACTTCCGGCAGTTTTTACCATAATATATGTTTCAAAGCTAAGTGAGATTTTTTCTTTTGAGATTTATGCTTTATTAGTATCTGCTGTATTGATTATTGTTACTGCTTGTTGTATAATGTTTTTAAATACTAAAGGAAAGAAAATATTTCAAAAGCTTTAAACTGTAAATACTAATAAAACTTTTCAAACGAAAGAAATGAGGAATACAAATGCTTGTTTTAGCAAATGACGACGAACTTAACATAGAATTAAACCAATTTAAACTGTCATCAAGAGCCTCGCACCCTGAGGATACACAAATTAAGGTAGAAAATAGCATAATTGGTGCTAAAAAGCTTGCAATTATAGCAGGACCATGCTCAGTTGAAAGCAAGGAGCAGATTTTGGATATTGCTAAAAGTGTAAAAGCCTTAGGTGCAGGATTTTTAAGAGGAGGAGCTTTCAAGCCAAGAACCTCGCCTTATAGCTTTCAAGGCTTGGAGGATGAAGGATTGGAATTTTTAAAGGAAGCTAAGAAAATCACAGGTCTTCCTATAATTACAGAGCTTACATCGCTAAATTATCTTGATGAATTTGTTGAAAATGTAGACATAATTCAAATAGGTGCAAGAAATATGCAAAATTTTGATATGCTAAAGCAATTAGGCAAAATTAAAAAGCCCATACTTTTAAAAAGGGGCTTGGCTTCAACTATAGAGGAATTTCTACTATCTGCCGAATACATAATGGCAGGTGGCAATGAAAATGTAATTCTATGCGAAAGAGGTATAAGAACCTTTGAGCCTTATACTAGAAACACCTTAGATATAAGCTCTATACCAATAATCAAAAAGCTAAGCCATTTGCCTATTATAGTAGATCCAAGCCATGCTTCTGGTTTATGGTGGCTGATTGAGCCACTGTCAAAGGCAGCAATTGCCGCCGGAGCAGACGGATTAATAATAGAAGTTCACAATCAACCTGAAAATGCACTTAGTGACGGAGAGCAGTCTATAAAGCCAAAGCGATTTGAAGAACTTATGCTTTCAATATCAAAGATTGCAGAAACAGAAAACAGAGAGATTTAATTTTAAAATATGTAATAAAAAATTATGAGGGTGTCCTAAAAGTAGAATTTTTCATGAAACTTAACTTTTATGACACCCTTAATAGAAATGTAGGGATAAATATATGAAAACTATTAATATTGATTTAAAAGAAAATTCATATGATATTTTAATTGAAAATGGTCTTTTAGAAAATATAGGCGATAAAATAAGGCTTGTATATGAGGGAGAAAAAATTGCTGTTATAACTGATAATAATCTACATAAGCTTTATAGCAATAACTTATATACAAGACTTACAAAAGCGGGTTTTAAAGTGTCGATTATAGTAATAGAGTCCGGAGAAGCAAGCAAATCGATTAATACCTTAGAATATATATATAATAAACTCGCTTGTGAGGGCATAACAAGAACAGACTTGATTTTAGCCTTCGGAGGTGGAGTTGTAGGTGATGTCGCAGGCTTTGCAGCCTCAAGCTACCTTAGGGGAATTTCATATATTCAAATTCCAACAAGTCTACTAGCACAGGTGGATAGCAGTATAGGTGGAAAAACCGCAATTAATTTAAGTTATGGAAAAAACCTTGTCGGCTGCTTTTATCAGCCTAAGCTTGTGTTGATAGATACCAATGTTTTAAGCACTTTAGAAGAAGACTATATTAGAGATGGAATGTCCGAGGTTATCAAATACGCTTGTATAGACGATAAAGACTTCTTCGAATTTCTTAAGAATTTAGATATAAGCAGTCTGCCCTCTCATTATGAGGATATAGTATATAAATGCTGCAATATAAAGAAAAAATATGTTGAAGCAGACGAGAGAGACACTGGCATAAGGATGAAGTTAAATTTCGGACACACTATCGGCCATGCTATAGAAAAATACTTTAATTATGAAAGTTACAGCCACGGACAAGCTGTTGCAATCGGAATGTACAATATATGCTTAGAAAGTGAAGAATCTGGCTATACTGAGCATGGAACTAGCGACAGAATAAGTGAAATACTAATTAAATATGGACTTAAATATAAATTGCCAAGCATGGATATGGATAAATTTGGTAAAATAATTAAATCTGATAAGAAAAATATGTTTAGCAAGCTAAATCTTATATATATAAAAAGAATTGGTGAAGCCAGTATTGTAAATAAATATATATTGGAGTGATTTTTATGGGAAAAGTATATATTGAGCCATCTATAAAGCTAAAAGGAAGTGTGTTGATTCCTCCATCAAAAAGCCTCAGCCACAGAGCAATTATATGTGCCTCATTATGCGAACAAGGAGAAAGTATAATTGATAATATCATGCTCTCAGAGGATATAAAAGCAACAATATCTGCTATGGAAGCATTAGGAGCAAAAATTGATATAGAAGCTACTAGCGTATCAAATAGATATAAATTAAAAATATCAAGAAGCAAGACCTATAAAAAGGACGCTGTTATACCTTGCAGAGAATCAGGCTCAACACTTAGATTTCTAATTCCGATTGCATTAACATTATCTGATATAAATACATTTACCGGAGCTGGAAAGCTCATAGAAAGACCCTTAGACCCATATTACAAAATTTTTGATGAGCAAGGTATACACTACTCAAATGACAATGGAAAATTGCCATTAAAAACTGAGGGCAAGCTAAGAAGCTCTAACTTTACAATTAAGGGAGATATAAGCTCACAATTTGTATCTGGTTTATTGATGGCATTGCCAATCTTGGATGGCGACTCTAGGATTACTATTATAAATGATTTAGAATCAAAGCCTTATGTTGATTTAACTATTGATATGCTAAAAAAATTTGGTATTGATATAATAAATAATGACTATAAGGAATTTCTAATAAAAGGAAATTCAGAATATAAAGCTTCTAATTATCAAGTAGAAGCAGATTACTCTCAGGCAGCATTTTTTTTAGGAGCTAATTTTTTGGGAAGTAAAATTGAATGCTTGGGTTTAAATGAAAATTCAATTCAAGGTGATAAAGCGATTGTCGATATACTCCATGATATGGAAAATTTATTAGCTGATAAAATAACAATAGATTCATCTCAAATTCCGGATTTAATTCCAATAATTGCAGTAGTTTCATCATGTTTGGAAGGCAAAACAATTTATATAACAAACGCAAAAAGACTAAGAATTAAAGAATCAGATAGATTATATGCTATATGCTCGCAATTAAAAAGGATAGGTGCTGATGTTATTGAACTGGAGGATGGACTTATAATAAAAGGTAATCAATCATTAAATGGCTGCAATGGTGAGGAGAAGCTAAATAGCTTTAACGATCACAGAATAGCTATGGCTCTGGCTATTGCAGNNAACAAAATGTAAAAACAATATAGTTCTTGAAGATTATGAAGCAGTAGCAAAATCATATCCGAGTTTCTGGGAAGATTATGTGAATTTAGGCGGTAATTTAAAAGAGAATGAAAAATATATTCGGGAGGACTAGAAATGAGTTCGGTATTTTATGGTTCTAAATTAAAAATAAGCATCTTTGGTGAATCTCATGGCGAAGCTATAGGCGTTACAATAGACGGATTTCCGGCAGGCTTTGAAGTAGACCTTGCTTTTATAGAGGAGCAAATGAACAGAAGAAAGCCTAATAAAAGTGAGCTTTCAACTGCAAGAAACGAAGATGATAAACTTAATATAATCAGCGGAATTTTTGAGGGCAAAACAACTGGTGTGCCTATTTGCTGTATAATATATAACAAGGATAAAAAATCATCTGATTACGATAAAATAAAAAACACTCCAAGACCAAGTCATAGTGATTATACCGCAAGTGTCAAGTATAAAGGCTTTAATGATTACAGAGGTGCAGGACATTTTTCCGGGAGACTAACAGCAGGTATTGTATTTGCAGGAGCTTTATGTATGTCGATGCTTCAAAAAAATTATGATGTTTCTATAGCTAGTCACATTAAAAATATACATGGTGCTGAGAGTGATGAAGATATGAAAAAGGAAATCCTATCGGCAAAAAATAATTTAGATTCTGTAGGTGGAATAATTGAGAGTATTGTAAACAATATGCCTGTAGGTATCGGTGAGCCTTGGTTTGATTCTGTTGAAAGCAGACTTTCACATATGATATTTTCAATCCCCTCTGTAAAAGGAATTGAATTTGGAGCAGGTTTTAATTTTGCAAGCTTATATGGCTCAGAAGCAAATGACCAATATTATATTGATAATGATGGCAAAATAACGACATATACAAACAGCAATGGCGGTATAGTGGGAGGATTGACAAATGGTATGCCTATAGTATTCAGAACTTGTATCAAGCCGACACCATCTATTGCTAAGGAACAAAAAACTGTAAATTTAAAAAACATGGAGAATGAAAATATAAGTATAGATGGAAGACATGACCCTTGCATAGTTCATAGAGCTATGCCTGTAATAGATTGTGCGACTGCAATAGTTTTACTTGATTTTATTTTAAATGAATAAATAGATATTAGGACACAAAAAAGCCAGCTTTTCATATGAGAAGACTGGCTTTTCTGTGCTATAGATACATTAGTATAATTATGTAATTTATACCACTTATATGCTACGCATACACCTTATCTCTCATAGATTCTGGTATATCTTCAAGATCAAAATTTAAGCTTATAACAAATTTTACCTCAAACTTAGCTTCAAGCTGCTCCAATTTGTCGATTATTAGCTTAGTTTTTTCTTCGTCCATTACTTTGGTTATCTTATACAGTCCATCAATAAAAACTTTTTCTATGTCATAGTCTGTAGCAAGCATTCCACATACAAATCCGTGAAATTGTTCTTCATTAGTTATACCATACTCTTTTGTATTGACATAGCGAACGTTGTAGTTTAGGTCATGAATATGCTTGTTATTGGCCTCGATAAAAACCATTTTCCCCTTGATTTTATCAACTTCACTGTTTGCCATTTCAACCATCTTGCGTGTTTTTCCTGTGCCATTGTGTCCACAAATTAAACTAACCATGATAATCATCCTCCTAAGTTTATTCTTAATAATATCATACCACATATAGAAAATGTTTGCACTAACTTTTTATAAATTTTTGGATTATTTTTCGTTTTTATAATACTGTTATAAGTGTTTTACAGAGCATTTTTTCCCTTGAAAACTCTCTCTTTTTTTCATCTCATCTTCAATTTCCTCTTTAATCTTCCACCAGCTCATGCCCCAGTTGACAAACAGAGAATTTTCCTTTGGAGCTCTCCCGATTAGCCTTTGTATAACTATATTTTTATCTAAGTTTTCTAAAAATTTTATAACTCTCTCTACATAATCATCCTTTGACAAAGGAGTAATTTTTCCGTCTTTATATAAATCTCCCATCACGGTGTTTTCCATTATATATAAGGAATGAAGCTTAACCTGCTCAAGCTTTAGAGCAGATAGAATTTTAGCTGTTTCCACTACATCATCCATATCGTCATAAGGTAGATTTAATATAACATGAGCACATGTTTCAAAATTATATTTTTTAATTCTTAAAATAGCATCTATAAATTCTGCTAATCCGTGTCCTCTGTTAATTTTTTTTAGTGTATGATAATTAACTGTTTGAAGACCTAATTCTATGGATATATTGATTGCTGTTTTTATGCTAAATTCATTTAAAAATTCCAAATACTCATCACCTATACAGTCAGGTCTTGTCGATATTGAAATTTCAACTATATCATCTATAGCAGCTTGATTTATAAATTCTTTAAATTTTTCAAGCTGCAAGTATGTATTTGTATAATTCTGAAAATAAGCAATAAATTTTGAAGCCTTATATTTTTTCCTTATGTACTCCATGTTTTTACTCAATTGTTCTTTAACAGATAGAGTATTTTCAAGCATTTCAAATCCTGCTCCTACTTCTGAGCAATATGTACAGCCCCCTACTCCCAAGCTTCCATCTCTATTTGGGCAGGTTACAGGCAAATTTACAGGTAATTTATATACCTTTTCACCATATTTTTCCCTTAAATATTTTGAATATTCATTATATAATTCATTCATTTTTATGTCCATGCACCTGTTTTACAATTAGCTAGGTGCGTATCCTTTCGTTATTCAAAAATTTTAATGTAAAATTTGTAATTTTAGTTAATAATATTTCTAATACTCATTTTTTTTATAGCATTATTTTATCACAAAAGTAAAAAATATAAATACAATTTTGAATTAATTTTTCAAAATTTAATTTCCTCCAAATTATAAGAAAGGAGCATAAATCGATATGCACGTAAAAGAAGGTTTAGTTCCAACAATTCTCGGCACAGCAGTTGCAGCAGCAGGCTTCGCTTTAAAGGATACCATCCCGAAATCATATAGCAGCGGTATGGTAGGATTTGGTTTAGCAAACATTGTGATGGGTTCAGCGGATATGATAGGCTCAATGAATTCATCAAATAAAGCCGCAAGCCAGTTTAATAAGGTGTTGAATTCTTTTAAATAGCTAAGTAATTAGCTTTATTTTAAATGACAAAGTAATATAGTCTATTAATATATTATTGCATTAAAGTTTTAGATTATGAAACTTTTTGTCAGTATCAGCACCAAAAAAATTAAAAACAATAGACTTTGCAATTTTTGCAAAGTCTATTGTTTTTATACTCTAAGTTATTTTTTTATGCTAGGTAAATATCACATATAATAATGCGTACACACCAGCCAATCCAATTGAACAATATAAGGCTCTCCCTACTGGATTTTTATTTCCGCCAAAATAATTTGCTATTAGGTCAACCTTTAAGCATCCATATATACCCCAGTTTAATGCACCTAAAATAATTAATATTGAAGCTAAAGCAGTTATAATTCTCATTTTACTATCCCCCATAATACATTACATATTTTATTATATTATATTGCTTGGATACAATAATATGATAAAAAATAAGACAGAATTTAATCTGTCTTATTTTTTATTTTAATATATTTTTTTAAATGTCTTCTTCCTCTTTTTTTCTTCTTCTAAAGAGTATTGTAATTCCTGTTGCTATAAACATAAATCCTAGTACATGTAGCAGTATTGGGCTTTCTTCTCCTGTTTCAGGTAATTTAGCAGGACCTCCTGGGATTACATCAACCTCTATGATTATTTCCTCCTCATTACCATCTTCATCCGTAACTTTTACAACAAATTTATCCTTGCCTACAAATCCCGGATTTGGAGTATAAGTCCATTTTCCATCTTCTCCAAACTCTACCTTTCCATTTTTAGGAGGAT
>DCPV01000100.1 GCA_002323775.1 Firmicutes bacterium UBA1535
TGATAGAGCAATACTATGATATACTTAAAAAGGGGGCTTTTTATGAATTTTTTAAGACATAATATTGTATTTATTAAACGTTTAATTATAGTAATTTTATTAGCTGTTTTAATAATAATGCTTTTTTTATTAAGGTTTAAGATTTATATTTATAGGTAAGAGAGTGAAGGAAAAATATTCTTTACTCTACAGAAAAATCGTTCCGATTTTTCATAACATTTGGAGGAATAATGATTAAAAAATATACGTTAGATAATGGTCTAAGGATAATTGCTGAAAAATTAGACTATGTTAAATCTGTATCGTTTGGCATATGGGTTAAGGTTGGCTCAGTAAATGAAAATAACAACACAAATGGAATGTCACACTTCATTGAGCATATGCTTTTTAAAGGAACAAGCAATAGATCAGCAAATCAAATAGCAGAAGAAACAGACAATATAGGCGGTCAAATGAATGCTTTTACTAGCAAGGACTGTACTTGTTTCTATATAAAGGTTTTAGATGAAAACTTGGATGAGGCTGTAGATATATTATCCGATATGTTTTTTAATTCAAAATTCGAAAAAGAAGAACTTGAAAAAGAAATATCAGTAGTCATAGAAGAAATAAAGATGTACGAGGATTCTCCAGAGGATGTAGTTCATGATAAGCTTTCAGAGATAGTGTTTAAAAATAGCACCTTAGCATATCCGATTCTAGGAACTATCGATAATTTAAAATCATACACAAGGGAAAGAGTATTAGACTATAAAAAAGAACAATATTCACCTGAAAGAACTGTTATATCTATAGCAGGAAATTTTGATGAAGATTATTTAGTTAAGCTATTAGAAGATAAATTTGGAAAGTGGGAAAATAACCTAAAAACAGAGTTAGAAGATTCAGACAGCGAATATACAAGAAATATTGTTGGAATAGATAAAGAATTAGAACAATTACACATTTGCTTCGGAACGAAAACTATAGGAAGACACGATGATTTGTATTATCCACTTATGATCATGAATAATGTATTTGGCGGAACAATGAGCTCTAAGGTATTCCAAGAGGTTAGAGAAAAAAGAGGCTTGGTTTATTCAATTTATTCGTTTGCTTCAAATTATGCAGAAAACGGTATATTTGGAGTATATGCAGGTTTAGCATATGAAAATTTAGAAGAAGCAATAAAAACTATTTTAGAAGAAATGGATAAAATGAAAAATGCGCAAATTACTGAGGAAGAATTTAATAGAGCAAAGCAGCAAATTAAAAGCAATTTCATATTAGGACTTGAAAGCACATCAAGCAGAATGTCATCAATAGGTAGGAGAGAGCTTTTATACAATGAAATTTCAACACCAGATGAAGTAGTTGAAAAAATAAACTCTGTTCAATTAGAAGATATTATAAAAATAAGTAAGATGATATTTAATAAAGAAAATTTTACAGCTGTATATACTGGAAATCTTAAGAAGCATAAAAACCTACAGGGTATTTTTGAAAAATTATTATAAGAGGTATACACATGAAAAAAATAGCGAAATTTGAAAAAGTAAGTCTTGTACAATTTAAAAAGGATTGGATTGATACCTTTGGTGAGACAAGCTCTGAAAATATTGAAGATATTTATAATTCAATTAATCTGCCAAAAAGAGCTACAAAAGGCTCGGCAGGATATGATTTCTATGCTCCTATAGATATAGATATGCTTCCAAGTACTTCTATTAAAGTTCCGACAGGAATTAGAGCTAAGATAGAGGAAAATTGGATGCTAAGCTGTTATCCACGCTCAGGTCTTGGATTCAAATTCAGACTACAGCTTGACAACACAGTTGGCATAATTGATTCAGATTATTATAATTCTTCAAATGAAGGGCATATTATGATTAAAATGACTAATGATTCAAGAAACAATAAATCAGTACACGTAGACAAAGGTGCAGGATTTGCACAAGGAATTTTTATTGAATACGGAATCACAGTAGATGATGATGTAACAGAGCTAAGAGATGGTGGCTTTGGTAGTACAAATAAATAATTTAATGTTAAAATGACTTAGAAAATAAAATTTTCAATATCCATCTGTGCTATAATAAATAAGTGAGGAGTATGAGTAAATATGAACAATTTATTTAGAGGTATGATATTTATATTTATTAATATAAATCTTACATTAGGCAATAGTAAAATTGACATATTACCTGACTTTATAGGTTTTTTTATGCTTGTTAAGGGATTGGAAGAATTATATAATCAAAGTGATAATTTTATTAAAATTAAACCTTTTGCAACAGGGTTAGGAGTATATACTTTAATTGTATTTTTATTAAATTTATTTGGAATAGGATATGGATTAGAATATGTTGCAGGGATAGTATATACAATCCTTTTAATTTATGTGACCTATACTATAATTATTGGTATAATGGATATAGAAAAAAGTTTCAATATATCTTTAGATACAGAAAGGTTAATGTCATCTTGGAAGATAATGACGATATTCAATGTTTTAATATTTATAGTAATATTTATACCTTTTTTAAATTTTATATTTTTAATATTTAGTATTGTATTTACAATAGCATACCTCGTTTCATTTAATAGAACTAAGAACTTATATTATGAAAACAATTTTAACATATAATAAAACTGTTCGAAAGAAGGTATTGTAAAATATGAAAATA
>DCPV01000057.1 GCA_002323775.1 Firmicutes bacterium UBA1535
TTGTCACCTAATATATACGTTAATTTTTAATTAGCGTTATTATCCATCTTTAAATTAAGAAAGGAAGATTTGAATGTCTTGTAATAATCCTTGTTCAAATGTACAAAATGAATTTGGTGAAGGCTGCTATAGATCAGGAGATATATTCTTCATATACTGTACACCTTTTTCAAATCAATTGTTAAACGAAAGATGTAATGGCAATGTTTCACCTGATAGAGGAGACAGAGATTGCAATAATGTATCTCCTGACAGTGGTAACAGAGAATGTCGCAGAAGATGTGAAAGAGAAGGAAACGAATGTCGCAGAGAATGTGACAGAAGGGAAAGAGAATGTAACAGAAGATGTGACCGTGTTTCCCCTGACAGTGGTAACAGAAGATGTTGCAGATGCTGCTGCTGTCCATGCAGATGTAATTGTAGAAATAACGAAAACGGATCAGCTTTTGTAGGCGGAGATTTTGGAAACTGTTTTTACTAAAAATTTAAAATCCATTTCAGATAAAAACGTGGTAAAATAACTGTTTAGTTATTTTACCACGTTTTATTGAGCGAAACAAGTTTCGCTTTTTAATCTATCGGTTTCATTGTTGGGAAAAGTATAATATCTCTTATAGATACTTGATTAGTCAACATCATTATAACTCTGTCAACACCTATTCCCAGTCCTCCCGTTGGAGGCAAGCCAACTTCTATTGCATTTATAAAGTCATAATCCATCATATGAGCTTCATCATCGCCCGCTTCTTTATGTCTTACCTGATCTTCAAATCTCTCTCTTTGGTCAACAGGGTCATTTAATTCTGAGAAAGCATTGGCTATTTCCTTAGTGCTTGCAAAAGCTTCAAATCTATCTGTAAGTCTTGGATCAGCTACATTTCTCTTTGCAAGCGGAGAAATCTCAACCGGATGATGAGTAACAAATGTAGGCTGAACAAGATGTTTTTCGCAATATTCTTCAAATAAAGCACATATAACATGACCTCTGGTCATCAAAGGCTTTATCTCAATTTTCTTTTCTTTAGCTACTGCTATAGCTTCTTCATCTGTATTTATAAGGTCAAAATCAACACCTACATGCTCTTTAACCATATCTTGCATCCTTACTCTCCTCCATGGCGGAGTGAAGTCAAGGTCTGCACCATTATAATTTATTTTAGTAGTTCCATTAACTTTTTCGCATACATATGCAATAATATTTTCTGTAAGTTCCATCATGTCATTGTAGTCAGCATATGCCTTGTACAATTCAATAGCTGTATATTCTGGATTGTGAGTTGTATCCATACCTTCATTTCTGAACATTTTGCCCATCTCATAAACACCGTCAGCTAAACCGCCAACTATCAATCTTTTTAAATATAGTTCATTGGCAATTCTCATGTACATATCTATGTCCAAAGTATTGTGATGAGTTATAAAAGGTCTTGCATTAGCTCCACCTGCTATAGCGCTTAATACAGGTGTGTCAACCTCCATAAATCCATGATTGTCCAAATACTCACGTATTCCTTTTATAATTATATTACGTTTTCTGAATACTTCTCTTATTTCAGGATTAACAATTAGGTCAACATATCTTTGTCTATATCTGATTTCAGTATCTTTTAATCCGTGGAATTTTTCCGGAAGTGTTTGCAGAGATTTGGTCAGCAAAACTACGCTTTCAGCTCTTACTGATATCTCACCCATCTTAGTTCTGAATACTTCTCCCTTAACTCCAATAATGTCTCCAATATCATTGGTCTTAAAATAATTATACTCATCTTCTCCTAAAGTATCTTGCTTTGCAAATATCTGAATTCTTCCAGATGTATCCTGTATATCATAAAAGCCAACCTTACCTTGACCTCTTTTAGACATTATTCTGCCTGCTATGGATACAAACTTACCCTCCATCTCTGCAAACTTACTTTTTATCTCCTCACTGTTGCTTGTAATATCAAATTTCGAAATCTCAAAAGGGTTTCTTCCAACTCTTTTGAGCTCATTAAATTTGTCTAATCTTACTTGTCTTAAATCGCCTTGGTTTTGAATTTCAGACAATCTGCACACCACCTTTTTTATCTTATTTTATTTTTTTGGTTAAATTTTTCTGATGAATCAGTACGATTCTTATATAGAGTGAAGCTTGCTTCACTTTTTATACTTCTAAAATCTCATATTTTATATTTTCTCCTTGAGGTGAAGAAACTTCAATTATATCACCTATTTTTTTGCCCAGCAAAGCTGTACCTAACGGAGAAACATTAGATATTTTACCTCTAAATGGATCAGCCTCTGCTGAACCAACTATATTGTATTCCATTATCTCGTCAAATTCAATATCTCTTATTTTAACCTTTGAGCCTAAACCAACAATTCCATTTTGCTTATGTTCTTCAATTAATTTAGCATGCTTTAGGATTGATTCTAATTTAGCAACTCTTTTTTCAACGAGAGCCTGTTCGTTTTTTGCCTCGTCATATTCAGCATTTTCACTTATATCTCCAAAAGATAAAGCAATTTTAATCTTTTCTGCAACCTCTTTACGTCTAACTGATTTTAGATTTTCTAATTCGTTTGTAAGTTCTGTGTAACCCTCAGCTGTAAGTAATATTACGTTGTTTTCCATATACCTTCTCTCCCTAAAAAATAATAATAGTATAATTATTTTGTCAGTTAATTAACACATTATATTAAAGATACATAAATATGTCAACCCTTATTTTGAAGATTTTATTTATTTATGTTTATGTGACTATTGATATATTTATTCAATAGATTTTTAAATCAAGGATTCAACAAATTTATCAAGCACCTCACATAGCAATTCTAAATTATCTATAGTATTTATCCTGCATCTTATCTCCGATGAATTTTTTAGACCTTTTATATACCATGCTGCATGCTTACGCATTTCCAAAACTGTTACTTTTTCAGGCAACTCTTTATTTAGCAATTGTATATGTCTTTTTAGCATATCAACTCTTTGGACTGGCGTAGGTTCAAATATCTCGTATGAAGCTTGATTCTCATTGTCGTATCCATTCATTGCATTTACTAAGTTCCTGATAAGCCACGGATTTCCTAAAACTCCTCTAGCCACCATTATTCCATCGCAATTAGTTGTATTTATTAATCTTTTAGCATCCTCTACGCTAAAAACATCCCCATTGCCTATTACAGGAATTTTCACACTATCCTTAACCATCTTAATAATATTGTAGTCTGCTTTTCCTGAATAAAACTGATCTCTATGTCGACCATGAACAGTTACAGCGTCCGCTCCATTAGCTTCTATTATTTTTGCAAATTCAACTGCATTTATACTATTTGCATCCCATCCTGAGCGAAATTTTACTGTTAATGGCTTCTTAGAAACATCCTTTACTTTTTTTACTATCTCCCCGGCTAATTTAGGATTTTTCATAAGTGCTGAGCCATCACCGTTTTTTACTATTTTCGGTGCCGGACAGCCCATATTTATATCTATTATATCAATATTCTTCATATCATTGATTATATTTTCAACTACATAAGCCATTATAGCCGGCTCGTTGCCAAATATCTGCAAAGCTACAGGCTTATCATGCTCGTTTGTTTTCATCAATTCTTGTGTTTTTTTATCCTTGTAGTATAAGCCTTTAGCACTTACCATTTCAGTCGTTACAAGCCCAGCACCGAACTCCTTGCATATTGTCCTAAAAGTCATGTCAGTTATACCCGCCATTGGTGCTAATATTATATTATTTTCTAATTTTAAATCCTTAATCTTCAACCCATTCATCTACACACCATTCAATGGTATCTCTACCGTATTTTAAAAGTCCTTTTTCTACATTTGTGCCTTTGCTAGAAGAACTATCTATCGTTTCTATTTCTCCTAAGTTATTAATATCCACAGCCTTAACTTTCCTTATTGTTTTTTTGTTTATAAATCTGATTCCCATTTCTTTACCTATAATATGATTGTGCTTTCTAAATATATCCAATGAACCAGATAATATTTTTGATTCGATTAATTCATCATAGTATGTTTCAATCTTATTTAAAATATTACTAATTATTTTTTCTTTATTTATATCATCCTCTAATATATCTGATAAAAAGCCTATAATAGATTCTTCAGAATTTACATCTTCGATTTCCTTAGAAATATTCAAATAAATACTAATAATCAAGCTGTCATTGTCTTTCTTGTCAACTTTTTCAGAAAAAACACTGCATATCTTTTTATCATACAAATAAATGTCATTAGGCCATTTTATATGGCAATCTATTGTATCGTTTAGCATAAGTATTGCTTTACATACCGAAGCTGTTGCAATCTGAATTATTTGTGAGCTATAATCTTGATTTTTACTATCCTTTAAAATTATACTCATAAAAATTCCGTCTATAGACTTACTCTGCCATGTTTTACTGTTTTTAAGCTTTATGTCCTCTTGCTTTTCGCTAAGTACCAACATTCCACTAGGACAGGTTTCGCTTATATTTTTTGCCTTTACATGAACAGATGTCAAATCCTCAAATTGCACAAAGGTTTGTCCAACATATTTTGTTGATAAATCGCTTTTTATCTTTTCGTAATCGTACATTAATCTATTTACTCCATTTATTCAAACTGGGAATTATACAATTTGTTGTAAAAGCCTTTCTTTTTCATCAGCTCCTCGTGATTTCCCTGCTCTATTATATTACCATTATTTACGACTAAAATCAAATCTGAATTTTGTATGGTTGAAAGTCTGTGAGCTATTATAAAGCAAGTCTTATCTTCCATTAATTTTCTCATTGCTGCTTGAATTTTTATCTCTGTTCTTGTATCAACGTTTGATGTTGCTTCATCCAGTATCAGCATTTTACAATCTAAAAGCATTGCTCTTGCAATTGTAAGCAATTGTTTTTGTCCCTTTGAGATGTTTGTCCCATCTTCTCTTATAATAGTATCGTAACCTTTTGGCAGTCTCTTTATATATGAGTGTATTTTGGCAGCCTTGCACACCTCTATGACCTCATCCATGGTCGCATCCTTTTTACCATAGGAGACATTTTCAAATATAGTCCCATGGAACAGCCAAGTGTCTTGCAAAACCATAGCATAAGACTTTCTCAGACTGGACATTGTAGTTTTTGTTATATCATTTCCATCTACTGATATAGTTCCGTTATCGGCATCGTAAAACCTCATCAGCAGATTTATAAGTGTTGTTTTTCCTGCACCTGTAGGTCCGACAATGGCGATTAAGCCTCCCTTTTTAGCATAAAAGCTTAGATTATGAATTATCCTTTTATCAGGTAAATATCCGAATTCTATATTCTTTAACTCAACATTTCCTTCTACATTATCTAATGTAATAGCATTTTCAACATCCTTAGTTTCCTCTATCTCGTCCATCAGGTTAAAAACTCTCTCAGCAGCTGCTAAAGCTGATTGAAATTCTCCGATTATATTTGCCATTTCGTTGATAGGTCCTGAGAATTTTCTCGAATACAAAACAAATGAGGAAATATTTCCAACGCTCATCATTCCCTTTAAGTAAAAAATCGCACCTAAGACACTTATCAAGGAAAGTGATAGGTTATTTACAAAATTAACAGCCGGACCAGCAATTGTATAATATTCTGACTCATAATACGCATCCACAGCTTCTTCATTTTTTGTATCAAATTTACCTATTGTATTTGCTTCTTGATTATATGCTCTGATTGTTTTCTGACCTGAAACCATCTCCTCAACAAATCCATTGAGCTTTCCGATTTTCAATGAACGCCTTCTAAATAACGGACTCGTTTTTCCGGTTATATACTTAGTTAAATATATTGAAATAGGTATTGTAACGAAAAACACTATTACAAGGTAAGGTGAAATGGTAAGCATCATGACAAATGAGCCAACTACTGTAATAATGCTCGCAAGAATCTGAATTAAATCTGCTGAAAGTGAGGTATTGATAGTGTCAATATCATAAGACATTTTACTTAAAATATCTCCTGTTTGATGCTTGTCAAAATATCCTACAGGCAGCTTCAAAAGCTTGGAAAATAAATCATCACGCATTTCAAACACTACCTTACGGCTTATGTGTATCATCAGTACTGACAATACATATGAAAAAATGCCTGATAAAACGTAGAACAAAATCATTAAATATACATAATAAAAGACTCCGTCAAACTTTACAAGTCCTTTGCCAAATTCGATATTATCAACTGCCATACCTGAAAGCTTAGGCCCAACTAGGGCTAAAAGATTTCCTATGATGGTAAGCACAAGTGCCATCAGCAATAGAAATT
>DCPV01000191.1 GCA_002323775.1 Firmicutes bacterium UBA1535
CACTCTGAAAAGTTAATGCCTCTTATAATCAAGGCATTAACTTTTCAGAGTGAGTTTTTTTATGATTTAACAAATACTCACAAAGAAGTCTGTTGTCCTCTGAAATTGCACAGGAGGCTGTAAGTCCTGCTGATTCAATTCCTAAAATTTTCATAATTATGCTAATGCACCTATTGCTTAAAATGTCATAAACCTTTGTATAATGGTCAAAGTTGCTAAAGGCAAACTTGGTGCATTTCCTTTCGTTATTTATAAATTCTTTAAGCGTTCTATTATAATGTCAAACTGTTCGCCAACACCGCTAATATCCAAATATCTTTTGTCACTTTCATAATCGATAGTGATATTTATATTGATTGCTGATTTTGGTATAAGTCCTTTTATCTTGCTTGCCCACTCTATGATACATACTCCGTCTGAATTAATGTATTCATCATAGCCTAAATCTATCATATCATCTTCTGCCTCAAGTCTGTATGCGTCCATATGATATAGATTGAGTCTGCCCTTATACTCTTTGATTATAGTAAATGTTGGGCTTGTGACATAATCCTCTATAAGCATACCTTTTGCAATAGACTGAGTCAGTGTTGTTTTTCCTGCCCCAAGGTCTCCCTCTAAGCATATAACAGAACCAGCTTGTAAGTTTTCACCAATTATTTTACCAACTCTGTCCGTATCTTGTAAATTATTTAATATGATAATCATATAAATTTTATTCCTTTATCCAAGTAATATTTTAACAATCTCATTTACATCGCCAGCACCCATGACAACTATTGTGTCTTTGGCATCTGCCTTTTCCAATGCAAGCGACGCTGCTATTTCAAAGCTCTGAGCATATATTGCTCTTTTATTATATTTTTTAGCTTCCTCTGCCAATTTCTCGGAGCTGACCTCTCCATTATCAATTTCTCTTGCTGCATAAATATCAACAAATATTATTTCATCCGACAGCTCAAACACCTTAGCAAATTCTTCAAATAAGCTTTTAGTTCTCGTGTAAGTATGAGGTTGAAATATAGTTATTACCTTACCATTAGTATTTTTTCTGGCAGTTAATAATGATGTCTTTATTTCATCAGGGTGATGAGCATAATCGTCTATAATGCTTATATCATCTATCTTCCCTCTAAACTCAAATCTTCTCTTTGTTCCTATAAATTGCTTTAGACCTCTCTTGATAGTTTCAATATCAATTCCAAGCTTTATTGAAACTGCAATGACAGATAATGCGTTTAACACATTATGCTCGCCAAATACACTTAACTCAACCTCAAAGCTTATATCTCCATAATTTACTGCAAATTTTGGCTGTGGCATATATTCTATGTCACTTGCAAATATATCAGCAGAATTATCAAGTCCGAATGAAACTAATTCTGAGTTTATTCCTTTAAATAATTCCTTATCTAAATTATTTACTACAAGCAATCCGTCATTCGGCAATTTGTTTGCAAATTCAACAAAGGCAGAATTAATATCATTAATATCCTTATAATAATCAAGATGATCTTCTGCTATATTAAGTATGACGCTAATACTTGGATTAAAGTTCAAAAAATTTCTTTTATATTCGCAAGCTTCTGTCAACAGTAAATCTCCATTGCCTATTTTTACATTTCCATTAATAGCATTCAGCTCTCCACCTAAAAATATAGTTGGATCTAAGCTTGAGCTTACTAAAATTGAAGATAACATTCCTGTTGTAGTAGTTTTACCATGAGTTCCGGATATAGCAATTGAATGTTTGTATTCTTTCATTATATTGCCAATAAATTCAGCTCTTTTTTGGATTTCTATACCAAGTTCTTTAGCCCTTAAAAACTCTGCATTATCATCGCTGATAGCCGAGGTGTATACAACTAAATCTACAGTTTCATCTATGTTTTCAGCCTTGTGACCAATATATATTTTTGCTCCGTCATTTTGTAATTTTTTCAATAATTCTGAATTGTTCCTATCTGAGCCTGATACTTTAATATTTTTATTCAGCATTAATTTTGCCAAGGCACTCATGCTGATTCCGCCTATTCCAATGAAAAAAATATGTTTCATATTTATTCCCATGCACCTATTTCGCAAAAATCCATGTCTCTTTTGAAAAAAGAGATTAATATCTGCATACTAATTTGGTGCATCTCCTTTCATTATTTTCATTATTAATCATTTTTAAACCTCTACCCCATTATAATAATTTCCCTAACTAATCATTATATAACTATTTTAATACTTTGTAAATACGCAAAATTTATGCTACTTCTCAGCATTTATATACTTCTTAAATCCTTGCGTATATTTGACAGTTTCATCTGAGAAATTCCATACTGCTTCTACATTTTCAAATTTACTTAATAATTTTAGGCCATCCTCATAGCTCATGTTGTAAAGTGCTGTAGTTAGTGCATCTGCCAAGCCTGAATCCTCGCATATAATTGATACTGCATCAAAATAGTTTGCGGGCATTAGGGTATTCTTGTTAATAATATGATGATATCTAACTCCGTCAAGCATGAAATACCTTTGATAATTGCCACTGGAAACAAGACATTCCTTATCAAGCTTTACCGTAAAAACATAAGGATTTTCATCGTCAAGTTTAGGATTTTGAAGTCCTACAGTCCATTTTTGACCATCCGGCTTTGCTCCCACAGAGCAAACATTGCCTCCTACATTTAATAAAAATGACTTTAGTCCTCTTTCTCTTGCATTTTCCACAGCTTTTTGTACAGCATAACCTTTAGCGATTGCTCCTACATCCAGTCTCATATTCTCATCTGCAAGATATACTGTCTGCTTTTCTTCGTCTATTATAAGCTTAGTTATATCTACATGTTCTGCTGCTTTTTTTAATTCATCTATAGTTGGAATTTCAGCAAATTCAGGATCATCAATATTTTTCTCTCTATAATCGTGCCAAATATTTAAAACACTCCCAAAGGCAACATTTACATATCCATCTGTTTTTTCATACATACTTTTTGAAAGTACTAATAAATCAATAATTTTTTTATCAACCTTGACTTCTTTAACCCCAGCATTATCATTTATTGTTTTTATATTATTAATACCCTCATAATCATTGTATATATCATATAATTTATGATACTGCTCTAAGTCATCGTGTATAATCTGAATCTTCTCTTTAAAAGCTTGTTCATTTTCATCATATCCAACAATCTTTGTTACCGTATCAAATAAGCTTAAAAATTCGGCTTCATATCTAGTTAACTTGTTTTGCTTACATGAAGTTAATAGTGTTAATGATATTAACACTGTACATATTGTAAAAAATAAAATAATTAGTTTTTTATTCATCGTGACCTCTTTTGTTTAAATTTATATACTTAAGATTACTACAAAAACACTCAAAAATCAAGAAAAATTTCAAATTAAAAAGTGTTTAATATATGGCATCTTGAACCATATATTAAACACTTTAATTTTAAAACAATATTATTTACTTAAAGCTTTTTCTATTGCTTCAATTATATCCTTAACACCAACAGTTACTGATGCTGTTAAGTCTGCTCCTGATGGAGCTCCTTTTTCGTTTATAGCTATGCCTTTTACTTCTTCTGCAGTTTTTCCAACTACATAGTCAGCAAATGCTTTAGCTTGCTCGTTCCACTCTTTTTGGATTCCAGAAGATTTCTTCATTCCGTAAGCATCACCAAGCTCATTTTTAGTTCTAACTTCTGCTGCTAAATCACTTGTTATCTTACCAGTAGCATCAAATTTAACTGTTCCTTGAGTTGCATCAACTATACAGCTTGTTACTTTTCCATCTGCTCCAGCTGTTAAAACTGTGTAGTAGCTATATGCCTGTCCTTGGCCTTCTTTTTCAGCTGTTGCATCTGCAGATTTAGCAATAGTTGTTACTGTTCCAAGACCTAATTTATCTCCAGCTTTTGCTCCCATATCAGTTGCATTTCCAACTGCTTTTTCTATAGTATCAACAAAACCTTTGATACCTATAGTAACTGAAGCTGCTAAATCAGCATCTGTTGGAGCTCCTTTTTCATTTACAGCTATACCTTTTAACTCAGCTACAGTTTTACCAACTGCATATTGAGCCATAGCTGCTGCTTGCTCGTTCCACTCTTTTTTAGCTCCACCGAACTTAACCATTCCGTAGTCAGCACCTAATTCATTCTTAGACTTAACTACAGTTGCTAAATCAGACAACACTTTTCCATCTTTAGAAAAGTTTATTTTAGTTTGAACTGCATCAATGATACATTCTACTATTTTGCCATCTTTATCCACTGTTACTGCTACAACTGTTGAATCAACTTGTGCTAATCCATCTTTTTCGCCAGCATCTTTTGAACTTCCTAAAGAAGTTGACACTGCATAACCAGTTTTTAAAGTTTCTCCTGCTGGAGGGTTTGTTCCATCTGTTTTAGGTGGATTTGTTCCGTCTGTTTTTGGTGGATTTTCTCCATCTGTTTTTGGTGGATTGTTCTTATTAGCATTATTAGTACATCCTACTAACATTATTATAACAAGAACTAGGCTCAAAGCCATTAATAATTTTTTGTTCATTTTTTATTCCCTTTCTTTTTGGTTTCGACAATCAATCTTGTCATATAATTTTTTTATTTATCTCAAAATAAAAATTAATAATTTGGACAAGATTTAAAAATATTAAATATTTCTAAATTTTACTGTAAACTATTTAATTTTTAACTTGAAATAAATTTTATTTATAACCAAGCCCTTTTAAGGCCGGCAAAATAAACCTTAATATTATGGATGTTACCAATCCTGCTATTACTCCAAATATCAAGAGCGGAGGTAGGTAAAACCATAAATTCATCCCTGTATAAATTAGGGAAATTGCTGTAAATTGCCCAATATTATGAAAAATTGCTCCAAAAATGCTCAATATTAAATATGATATCTTATCTTTAAATATAAGCAATAGAGTAATCATAATTAATATAGAAAACATTCCGCCAGTAAAGCTTAAAAAGCCTGCCACAGCACCTCTAGTCATAAATACAAACAATGCTTTTAATACTACCATGCTCAATGCTGATGATTTTCCTACAAAAAACAAGGCGTACATTACAACTATATTCGCAAGTCCAAATTTAATTCCCGGTGCAGGTATAGGAACTGAAGGTAAAACATTCTCAACTATTGATAATATCAATGCCATCGCAAAAAGTATGGCTGTTAGAACTAATCTTTTAGTCTTATTCATATTTGATTTATATTGATTTTGAGAATTCATACTTTTAGTCTTTCTTTTTTTTAATATTGGTTTCAAAATTATTTTACTATCATATCAACATCATTATCCGTACCTTTAACAGGTACGATTTTTAATATGATTTTATTAGGTAAACAGGCTGTGCTTGAGCCTATAAACTTAAGCCTTCCTGATTTTATACACACCTTATCCGGGCAATCAGATTCTTCAAATCTTATAGAGCCATCCTCATACAAATGAAAAATAACATGCTCATTTTGTGCTATACTAAATGTTTTATCAATTTTTTCATTTAATGGAACTGTCATAATTAACTCAGATTCGTAGTATATCTCAGCCTTAGCCTCTTTTTTCCCAGAATTCTGATTATATACATTGTATACAAAATACAAGGTTATTGCTATTAACAGTATTAAAATTATAATTATTAAGTCTTTCTTTTTAACAAATTTCATCATCTAAACAACCCACTTAGAAAAATCGCTAAACTATTTGAAGCCATTATTATTATATAATTTTTTATAGAACAAATAAAAGTCAATGATTTTTCCTGCTTTTCCATAAACTGCTTGATATTTTTTTGAACCGGTATAATTGAGAGCAAGAATATCAAGTAAATTGGTGGTAAAACTTTAAGAATTACCATAATTATAGCAGCTATATAAGTTGCATAATAGACAAAAGCAAATAGATTTAAAGGCTTCTTACCTATGTAATAAGGCAGTGTGTGTCTCTTAACCTTAATATCCTTTTCTAAATCGCAAATATTATTTGCTAGCATTATATTTGCTGTAGCACATACTGGTGCTACTGACAATAGAAAAACTTTAAGTATAGGCAAAATATTTATCTTTAAGAGTATCGAGAAATCAGTAAATTGCAAATCAATATAAGTACCCTTTGGCATATTGATATACAATAATATAAATGGAATAAGCAATCCATAAAAAATTCCCGAAAAAATCTCCCCTAAAGGTTGTCTTGATATAGGTATTGGTCCGTATGTGTAAAATACTCCGCATAAAAAGCATATACCACCTAATATCAATACAAGCACATCAGTAGCAAAGGCTAAATATAAACCAAGCGTTACGCTTATAATAAGCATCACTATTATTATTGCTAAGGCTGTTTTTCTGTCAAATTGTAAGGCCTGATGATTTGTTTTTGTGTCTATATAATTGTTAATCGCAGTAGTAGTTAAATCAAATAGAAACATAGATAGAAAGA
>DCPV01000296.1 GCA_002323775.1 Firmicutes bacterium UBA1535
TCATTTTTTATTTCCATTATTTTTATGTTCATCTTTTATCTCCTTGCAAATATCGTACATAACGCAAGTCTGTACCTGATTTAATTATTTGGACTTTCAATTAGTCCCATGATAATTCAAATTTTCCCACTTACGGAATTCATCATTAATCATTTGATTTTCAGAATCATCTGATTTTGTCTTTTTATTGAAAACCTCCACTAATTTGCCATCGATATAATCTTGAACAGTTAATATTTGAGTTTTCTCATCTTCTTGAGCTCTGTCCATAATTCTTACACAGGTTAATTCAGCATCAATGTATTTATAAAAAGTCTGATTATTGAAATTTGAGCTAGAGCTACTTATAACCTTGTTTTTTGTGTCAAATAATGGAAATGGAATATCTGCAAGTTTATCATCTTCTAAAAACATTTCCGTCTTAGTGTCCCAAACCCAAAAAGTATAATAAAGATCAGTACTGTCAGTAGTACTGTAATAATAAAAATCAGAATAACCATCAAAATTTACATCAACTATTATACAATCTTTAAATAAGGTTGCACGTGTAAAAGTATCTATAACCTGATATGGAACATCCGGATTATCTTCTTTATAAACGACAATTTTCAAGGCTTTATCATATTTATGATTCTCATTATTATCTATAGGTGTTGTCCCCATAAAAATATCGAAAATATGTTTATCATCACCACTATCTAGCTTAAAACTAAAGGAATCTTCATACTTGCTCGTATCTTTTAAATCATCTGTTTCTTTATCTTTTACATCTTTAGAAGCATCATTTTCTTTTTTATCCGCAATTCCATCTGGCTGTCCATTTGAATTTACATCCTTATCTTTTGAACATCCAACCAATCCAATACAGAGAATCACTACACAAAAAAAAGAAATTAAAGCTTTAATTTTTTTACTTTTATCCAAAATATCACCTCGTAAATAAGAATAATTTAAGCAATTATATATTATACAATAATTTCTTTAGATAGGCAAGGTTTGTTATTTAAAAATTAAAAACAGTAAATTTCAAATAATTCTCTTTTATTATTCTATAAAACAAATAATAAAATACTTACTCTTATATCATTTATTATCTTTACAATAGCATTATAAAATAAAAATCACAATTTTTATTTTAAAAAATTGCGATTTTTATTTTTCTTTATTCAAACTTTACTTTATTAACATACCTGCCTATATTGCCATAATCTAGATTCTTCTTGTCGCAAATAACTCTCCTTGCATTTTCCATGTAACTCCATCTTGTGTTTTTATGTTTTGCCAGTGAAAGGAATTTTGAGTAATCTCTGAAAATATCCATTTCATTTTCTGTGCTGCTATTTCAGTTAAAACTATCGTCTCTCCATCTTTTTTTGCTTCAAGGTGAGTCGATCCACCTGCATATCCATAAAAAACATCCCACGCATGGCTCTTTGGGTTATAGATTCTAATCGTCGTACCGTACTCTGCATCCAGTTGATTATTATTCACCCGTTCCTCTCTAGAAGGACAAATGAAAACATCCTGAATTGCCATTCCTTCCAATATCCAAGAAAAAATCCATTCACCTTTTACATGCCTTTCTTTCTCTGTTCCATGGTTGTCTACCCATTTAAAATCCCATTCACCTATCAATGGTCCGAAGAAGTTATAAGCATCCGGTATAATATTACTTTTTGATTCACATATTAAAGCCTCGATAAATTCTCTCATTAATCAAACCTCCTGTTTTTCTTTATCATACAACACTATTTATGACATCTGTATGTCGTAGTTTGATAAAAATTTTAATGCAGTCTCAATTAATTTATTTCTATAATATTCTGGCTTAATAATTTTAACTCTATCCCCCATGCTAAGCAGCAAGGCTTGCCACAGTTGTTCATTGGGCGGTACACGTAAATTCATAATATAATTACCATCCTCAGAAGCTATTCTTTCTTCTTCCGGAAAATATTCTTCAATAACACTGATACTGTCTTTATGACACCAAACCTTAATATTTTCGCAGGTTTCCATATATGCTTTATCATTTATCCTCAAAAGATCTTCTATATCAGCATCATTGCAAAATTTTATATCTGTTGCTTCCAAATTCTGTATTCTCGCTATTTTGAAAGTACGATAGTCATTTTTACTTAAATCAAAGCCAAATAAATACCAAGCATACCATTGAAATCTGAGTGCCAGAGGTTGTACATTCCTATGTGATAATATAGCATTTACATTCTTATAGTCAAAATTTATCTGAGTCATATCATTTATTGAATATTCTATTAGTTTATTATTTTTCTGAACTCTATTATCTTCTCTAGATACACTATAATCTAAAAATACATTTTGTGAATATTCACTGTTAATAGCAAGATATTTATCAATAATATGCTCCAATTCTCTGTTTTCATAACCCGTGTTAAGGCTTTTCAATGCCATTATAATTATCTTGTAATCATCTCTTTTTAAAAACTGATTTTCCAATTTATAATCGTGTAAAATTGAATATCCTCCATTACTTCCAGTATTAGAAAAAATCGGAACTCCTGACATTGAAATGCTTTCTATATCCCTCTGAATAGTTCTGACTGATACTTCAAACTTTTCAGCTAGTTGTTTTGCCGACACTTTTTCTTTATTTA